>CAZPYT010000007.1:0-25895 GCA_964590955.1 uncultured Candidatus Saccharibacteria bacterium
CAGTAACAGGTAATACTTTACCGCTTTCCAAAAAAACCTGAGTCATATTTAATTTTTTTCCTTTTATTGTACTAGACATAAAAAAAGCGCCCTCGGGCGCACTCAAGCACTACCCAAGTTTTTCTTTCGTTATAATATTTCAAACATGCACGCCATTATATCAACTTTTATACCATCTTTTCTAGTGTTTTTGTTCTTTGTTTTTTGCATCAAATAATTCAGCTGATAAAAATCTTTTTACAGACTTTTTACATTTTTATTGAGATTCCGACGCCTGCCGGAAGACTCAATCTCGACAAACTATCAACTGTGGAGCTTGTCGGGTTGATAACATCAATCACTCTTTTATGCGTTCTCAATTCAAACTGTTCTCTTGATCTCTTATCTATGTGAGGTCCTCTAATTACAGTAAATCTCTCTTTCTTTGTAGGCAAGGGTACAGGTCCAACAACTCTTGCGCCTGTCCTTATGACAGTGTCTACAATTTTAGAACAACTTAAATCCATGACTCTACTATCATATGATTTTAGTTTTATTCTTAATTTCGTTTCAGTTTCTTGTTTTGCCATAATCAGTCTGGAGGCGGTGCAAGCACCGCCTCCTCTATGTCTTAGTCAATTATGAAATTATTTTGGTAATAACTCCCGCACCGACTGTGTGTCCACCTTCTCTAACTGCGAAGGGCAAACCTTCGTCCATAGCTACCGGTGTAATTAACTTAACTTTTATAGTCACGTTGTCTCCCGGCATTACCATTTCAACACCTTCTGGAAGGGTGATTTCTCCGGTAACGTCAGTAGTTCTTAAGAAAAACTGAGGTCTGTAACCACTAAAGAATTGCTTGTGACGGCCACCTTCCTCTTTTGACAAAATATAAATTTTTGCTTCGAATGCATTGTGAGGAGTAATAGTACCCGGCTTAGCCAAAAACTGACCTCTTTCGATATCTTCACGATCAACACCTCTTAACAGGATACCGACATTGTCTCCTGCTTGGCCTTCTTTAAGCTGTTTCTTGAACATCTCAACTCCGGTTACAACAGTTTTTGTGGTATCTTTAATACCTACGATTTCAATTTCCTCGTTAACCAGTACCTTACCTCTTTCGATTCTTCCCGTTGCGACTGTACCTCTACCTTTGATAGAGAAAACATCCTCAACAGGCATCAAAAATGGTTTTTCAAGATCTCTTACCGGTGTAGGAATGTAACTATCAACAGCTTCCATTAGCTCTTCAATCGATTTTGCATATGTTGCATCACCTTCGAGAGCTTTTAGAGCAGATCCTTTAATTATTGGAATTTCATCCCCTGGAAAACCATACTTAGTTAACAACTCTCTTATTTCCAATTCGACTAATTCTAAGATTTCTTTATCTTGAACCATATCTACTTTGTTCATGAAAACAACCATTGCCGGTACGTTAACCTGTTTGGCCAAAAGAATATGTTCTCTTGTTTGAGGCATTGGACCATCAGGAGCAGACACGACAAGAATTGCACCATCTAATTGGGCGGCACCGGTAATCATGTTCTTAATGTAATCTGCGTGTCCGGGACAGTCTATGTGTGCATAGTGTCTATTTGCAGTCTCATACTCAACATGAGTAATATTAATGGTGATACCTCTTTCTCTTTCTTCAGGAGCTTTATCGATATCTTCAAATTTTGTAAAATCAGCCAACCCTTTATCAGCTAAAACTTTCGTAATTGCAGCTGTCAAGGTTGTTTTTCCGTGATCAACATGTCCGATTGTACCAATGTTGACGTGCGGTTTTGTTCTTTGAAACTCAGACATTTCTTTTGCCTTTCGTATTAACTTTCTAATTTAATATTTTTTTTAATACAGCAGAGGTAGTTAATCAGAAATTATCTATAAAATCAAGACTTTCCTTTAACTATCTGCTCAACTATACTTTGAGGAACTTCCTCATAGTGGCTGGGTTCCATCGTAAAAGATGCCCTTCCCTGAGTTAATCCTCTAAGCTCAGTTGCATATCCAAACATTTCTGCTAGCGGAACCTTTGCTGAGATTGTTGTGGCGTTATCGTCTATTTTTGTTGATTCAATTTTCCCTCTTTTACCCGAGATATTCCCAATGATATCACCCATAAAATCCTCCGGGGTGACAACTTCCAGACTCATTATCGGCTCTAATAAAATAGGGTCTGCTTTTCTTTGAGCCTCTCTAAAAGCTCCTATTGCAGACATCTTAAAAGCCATTTCAGAAGAGTCTACCTCATGAAATGATCCGTCAAACAAAGTAACCCTAAAGTCTATAACCGGATAACCTGCTATACCTCCGCTTTCAGAAGCTTCTTTTATCCCTTTTTCAACTGCAGGAATATATTCTTTCGGAATAGAGCCTCCAACAATCTTGTCAACGAATTCAATACCCTTACCTGCTTCCAGCGGCTCCATTTTAATGTACACGTGACCGTATTGACCTCTACCACCGGATTGTCTGATGTATTTATTTTCAGCTTCAACAGCTTTTTTAACAGTTTCTCTATAAGCAACTTGAGGTTTGCCTGTATTGACTTCAACACCAAATTCTCTCTTCATACGATCTACAATAATTTCAAGATGAAGTTCACCCATACCATAAAGCACAGTTTCACCGGTTTCAGGGTCAGAATTAACTCTCAACGTAGGATCTTCTTCAATAAATTTTTTGATTGATTCACCCATCTTGTCACGATCCCCTTTAGTTTTCGGCTCTACAACAATACCAATAACCGGTTCTGCAAAAGTGATATTTTCTAACAAAATTGGGTGTTTTTCATCACAAAGGGTATCTCCGGTAATAGTGTTGCTCAACCCGATAACAGCTGCGATTTCTCCTGCTTTAACCTGTTTAATTTCTTCTCTGTGATTTGCATGCATCAAGAGAATGCGGCCTACTCTTTCTTTTTTATCTTTTGTGGAATTCAATATATATGAGCCGCTGTCAAGAACGCCTGAATACACTCTAATATAAGTCAATCTACCTACGTATGGGTCTGTCTGAATTTTAAATGCCAAAGCAGCAAAAGGCTCCTCTACGGTCTCTGCTAGCGCATATTTTTCACCATCAGAAATTCTTGTTGCTGTAACGTTTGAAACATCTAAAGGTGACGGCAAATATGCAACTACTGAATCCAACACGTACTGGGCTGCAATTCCTCTACCATCTCCTCCAAATACAGGATAAAAATCTCCGGCCAATGTTGCTTTTCTTACGCAAGAAATAATTTCTTCCTCTGACAGGGTCTCATCACTCAAATATTTCTCCATCAGCGCGTCATCATATTCAACAACAGCCTCAATTAACTCTTGTCTATATTTTTTTACTATATCAATCATTTCTGAGGGTACTTCTTCTTCAACAAATTTATCTTGTTTTAGATCGCTATACGTATAGGCTTTCATCCTGATTAGGTCAACATTACCATTTATTTCTTTTTCAAAACCAATAGGTAGAAATATCGGAAATGCCTTTGGGCTTAATCTTTTTTTAATGGATGCCAAGCTTTTATAAAAATCTCCGCCAATTTGGTTTATTTTATTTATAAAGCACATTCTGGGAACACCGTATTTATTAGCTTGTCTCCAAACAGTTTCCGACTGAGGTTCTACACCCATTTTTCCATCAAAAACAACAACGGCACCGTCCAAAACTCTTAATGACCTCTCTACTTCAGCTGTAAAATCAACGTGTCCCGGTGTGTCGATAATATTGATACGGTGGTCTTTCCAAAAACAAGTTGTAGCCGCACTAGTAATTGTAATACCTCGTTCTCTTTCTTGAGCCATCCAATCCATTTGTGTGTCGCCTTCGTGAACCTCGCCAATTTTATGGGTTTTACCTGTGTAATACAAAATACTTTCGGTGGTTGTGGTTTTTCCGGCATCAATATGTGCAATAATACCTATATTTCTAAGCTTATTCATTGGATATTCTTTTTTTTCAGTTTTTTCTGACATATTTTTATTTCTCAACGCACAAAAAATTAATAAGTACGGGCACTTGCGCGTTAGGTAGGATTTTTTAGAACCGAGCAAAGTGAGCAAAAGCTCTATTGGATTCGGCTGATTTATGAGTTTCATCTCTTTTCTTTACAGCGTCGCCAATTCCGTCATAGGCATCTTTCAACTCTTTGTGCAGTCTGGCAAGCATGTCCTGACCTTTTTTCTTTCTTGCAGCACCTACTAACCATCTGACCGATAACGCTTCGGCTCTTTCGTGTTTCACAGGATAGGGTACCTGATATGTTGCACCACCAACTCTTCTTGATCTAACTTCTTGAGTAGGCATTACATTTTTAACTGACTGTTCAAACATCCTGAGTGCTTCTCTTTCATCTTCGTTCAACTTACGGATTGCACCATATACAATTTCCTCAGAGGTACTTTTTTTACCTGCGAGCATGACAATACTTATCATTCTCGATACTACTTTGGATCTAAAAACGGAGTCCGGTCGAATTGGTCTTTTTTTAGCTCTTTTTGATCTCATATACTATTCCTTTGGTTTTTTTGCACCATAAATTGATCTTGATGATTTTCTATTATTCACTCCCTGCAAATCGTAGACCGCACGCACGATTGTGTATTTAATTCCCGGTAAATCTTTAACTCTACCGCCGCGTACCAAAACAACAGAATGCTCTTGCAAACTGTGACCTTCTCCTGGAATATATGCAGTTACCTCACGTCTATTCGATAGTCGTACTCTCGCAACTTTTCGTAGTGCTGAATTTGGTTTTCTTGGAGTTTGGGTTCTTACCTGGAGACAAACGCCTCTTTTAAAAGGTGAGGTTGTTTCCTTAAACTTACGCTTTTTAGTATTATAAACATCCCCCAACGCAGGAGTTTTAACTTTCTTTACTTTGTTTTTTCTTCCTTTTTTTATTAATTGACTTATTGTTGGCATATTATTAATCCAATTTTGCTGCTTCTCCGGTTGGAATCAGTTTACCAATGATAACGTTTTCCTTAAGTCCTAGCAACGAGTCGACTCTACCAGATGCTGCCGCATCGGTCAACACATTGCTTGTCTGAATAAAGGAAGCTGCAGCTAAAAAGCTATCGCTTACAAGAGATGACTTCGTAATACCTAAAAGATGAAGTTCCGCAACAGCCGGCTCTCCGCCTTCTGCAATTACTTTTTCATTTTCTTCAATAAAGGTATCTCTTGATACTTTCTCGTCCATCAAAAATTCAGTATCTCCACTGTCAACTATTCTTACATTCTTGAACATCTGTTTTACAATAACTTCAATATGTTTATCGTTTAAATTAACACCTTGTGACGCATAAACTGTTTGAATTTCATCAATTATGTATTTCTGTGTAGCATTTACACCTACAACGCTCATTAAATCTCTAAGATCGAGATGGCCCGAAGTAAGTTTTGAGCCTTTAGCAACTTTTTGATCGTTTTCAACTAATATTTCGGATATTGGATCTACAGCATATTCACCGATAGTTTCTTCTCCGTCTTCACCTTTACCCATCAATAATATTTTTCTTTCATCGCCTGATTTGTAGATTCTGGCTACGCCATCGACGTCAGCCATAATTGCTAATACTTTTGGCGTTCTTGCTTCTACCAGCTCTTCTACTCTTGGCAAACCTTGTGTAATATCTTTTCCTGCAACACCACCTGTATGAAAGGTTCTCATTGTTAGCTGAGTACCCGGTTCGCCAATAGACTGCGCTGCGGCAACACCGACTGCAGAACCAATTCTTACATCTTTGCCATTCATTAAATCTATACCATAGCACTTTTTACAAACACCGCGTTTTGTATCACATCCTAAAACAGATCTTATAGATATGGTTTCTATACCTGATTTTTCAAGTTCTGATAAATTATCTTCAGTTAAAATCTCGCCCGCTTTCACAATAACCTTGTTATCAATTTTTGCGTCTTCTGCAAGATATCTACCCTTTAAACGCTGAGCGAAAGATTGAAGCATCGTGCCTTCACCAACCTTCATTATTCTTCCATAGTCAGTTCCGCAATCTTCCTCTCTTACAATCACTTCTTGAGAAACATCAACCAATCTTCTTGTTAAATAACCTGCATCTGCCGTCTTCAATCCCTTGTCAACAAGTCCTTTTCTAGCACCGCGGGCACCAACGAAATATTCAAGACCTGATAAACCGGTTTTATAGTTGCCAAGTAGAGGTAATAAAACTGTTTTTCCTGTAGGATCAGCAACCAGACCTTTAATACCGGCAATTTGGTTAACCTGGCTTCTTGAAGCTCTGGTAGAACCGGATTTAACTAGTACTTTTACAGGATTATCCTCCTTTAAATTATTCCAAACACTTTCGCTAATTTCATCCACAACCTTATACCAAGCGTCTTCGGTCAATCTAACAGATTCAGCAGCGGTAATAAGACCTCTTCTCAAGTTATAATCAATATCAAGAACAGCTTTTCTTCCTTTTTCAACAATTTCTGAGGTTTCTTTTGGAACATCAATATCTGAAAGAGATACTGACTGGCCGGAAGTTGTACCGTATTTCAAACCAATATCTTTAATATCATCAATAAACTTGACAACAACTTCTTGAGGCTCATGACTGAAAGCTCTTGCCAGTAAAGCCGTTACATTTTTTTTGTCCATTGTAGAGTTTATAAATCCAAAGTTTTCCGGAACAATCTGATTAAATATCAGTCTGCCTAAAGTTGTTTCAATAATTTCTCCGTTGTGCCTCACTTTTGCTGGCTGTCTTAAACCTAGAGTTTTGGTTATGTCGCTGGCATATACCATCTCATCAATGTCGGTAAACACTTTATCCAAAACAGGTAAAGACTCGTCAATAGCAGTGACATAATAAACACCAAACAGCATTATTTTTGTCGGAATTGACATTGGCGATCCATTGGAAGGATTCAAAAGATTATTAGTAGAAATCAACATCTCTTTCGCTTCTTGTATAGCCTCATTTGACAAAGGAACGTGTACAGCCATTTGGTCACCGTCAAAATCGGCATTAAAACCGGAACAAACACAAAGATGTAACCTGATGGAATTTCCTTCAATCAATTTTGGATAAAATGCCTGTATACCAAGTCTCCACAGAGTAGGTGCACGGTTCAAAAGCACGGGATGATCCTTAACAACTGACTCCAGAATATCCCAAACTTCCGGGCTTCTCTGTTCAAGGTAATATTTAGCACTTTTAACGTTAGGTGCAAAGCCTTTTCCTAAGACTTCTCTTAAAACATAAGGTTTGAATAACTCGAGAGCCATTTCTTTTGGAATACCGCATTCATTCAATGCTAATTTCGGGCCGTTGATAATAACACCGCGACCTGAGTAATCTACGCGTTTTCCAAGTAAGTTTAATCTAAATGTACCCTGCTTTCCTTTTATCATATCGGCCAGTGATCTGAGCTCTTTACGACCTCTTGAAATCCTTGCTTTATTTCTCTGTTTGGATGAATCGAATAAAGCATCTACTGACTCCTGAAGCATTCTTTTTTCGTTTCTAACAATAATTTCTGGAGCGCCTAAATCGAGAAGTCTTTGCAACCTGTTATTTCTATTTATAACTCTTCTGTACAAATCATTAAGATCTGATGTAGCAAACCTTCCACCCTCTAACTGAACCATAGGTCTGAGATCAGGAGGAATTACCGGTAAAACGCTTAATATCATATTGCTGGGGGGAATTCCTGCACGTCTGAACTGTTCTACAACTTTAAGTCTTTTTGCTATTTTTATGGCTTTTTGGCCTTTTGCTGAAGTCAATTCCTCGGTTAATTCTTGGGAAAGTGCGTTTAGGTCCATGCTTTCCAACAAGCCCTGTATTGCTTGGGCACCAATTTCTAATTTACAAAATAAATTTACGTAGTTAAAAAGATTTAAATATTCGTTCTCTGATAAAACACTGTGCAGTTCAATTCCTTCAATTTTCTTTTGAAGCATTTTATAAGTGGTTTCCTGATCGTTCATTTTATCTTCGTTTGCTTTTCTAACTGATTGTACTTTTTGTCTTAGTTTAAATTCGTATTCCTGTAGTTTAAGATCGTCATTCTTGGGTTTTTCTTTAGCAAATGAGGTTTCAATTTCTTTTATTTTTTCGTTTACTTCTTTTTCTGCAATTAGTTTTGATTTCTCCAAATCTTTTTCTACATTGCTAATAGCTTCAGCTTTCTTGGAGCTATCAATTTCAGTGACTATAAAAGCAGAAAAGTATATTACAGATTCAACGTTTCTAGGAGACAGGTTGAGTAACAGCGCCATCTTTGAGGGAATTCCTCTAAAAAACCAAACATGTGCTACAGGCGATGCTAGTTTTATATGACCCATTCGTTCTCTTCTTACTCTTGATGTCGTGATCTGTACACCGCATTTGTCACAAATTACGTCTTTGTATCGAATACCTTTATACTTTCCGCAATAGCATTCATAATTTTTCACCGGACCGAATATTCTTTCATCAAAAAGACCTTCTCTCTCAGATTTAAATGTTCTGTAGTTTATGGTTTCCGGTTTAGTTATTTCCCCATATGACCAGTCCAATACCTGCTCCGGAGAAGCAAGATATATTTTTATAGAATCAAATTTTTTTAAACTTGACAGATTTCTCATTATTCTTCCTCCTCTAAACTAGCTACTTCAACCAAGTCTTCATCATCCGGTTCTTCTTTTTCATCCCCTTCGGTTTCATCAGTATCAATAGCCTGAGCCTCTAATTTATCTTTTTGACGAATCTTCTCAGCCGCAGCTGAAAGGCTATCTTCTTCAACAACATCCCCATCCTCACTCATAGCTTCAATTCCCAATCCAAGCCCATTCAATTGCCTTACAAGCAGCTTAAATGTTTCGGGAACAGTAGGTTCGGGAATATCATTACCTTGAATTATTGCGCTGTACGCTTGAGTTCTGCCTACAAGATCGTCTGATTTTATTGTCAGCATTTCATTCAAAATATGTGCAGATCCGTAAGCTTCCAAAGCCCAAACTTCCATCTCTCCGAATCTTTGACCGCCAAACTGTGCTTTACCGCCCAAAGGCTGCTGTGTAATAAGAGAATAAGGTCCGGTGGATCTGGCATGCATTTTCTCTTCGCTCATATGAACAAGTTTTAATATATAAGATTCGCCGACTATAATTTCCTCATCAAAATATCTACCGGTTCTGCCATCGATAAGTTTCATTTTTCCTGATTCCGGCAAGCCGGCAGCAATTAATTCTTTTGAAATTTCTTCTTCAGAGATTGGCTGCAAAAGAGGAACTTCATATCTTTTTCCTAAAATTCTGCCTGCCATACCTAAAGGTGCTTCCAATATCTGACCGACATTCATTCTTTTTAAAACCGCCTCAGAAGAAAATACAACATCGATTGAGCGTCCGTTCGGCAGTATTGGCATATCTACCTCCGGAACTATTGCTGAAATAACACCTTTATTACCGTGTCTTCCTGCAAGTTTATCGCCAATTTCAATTTTTTTAAGTTGAGCTACATAAACCGTAATTTCTTCCAGAGTACCGGCAGGTAAATCCTCATTTTCTTCTTTTGTGACCCTTTTCACGCCAATAACCACACCGTGCTGACCATGAGGCATATACAATGAGTTATCCCTTACATCTTTTGCTTTTTCGCCGAAAATTGCTCTTAGAAGTCGTTCTTCAGCAGATAATTCCGCTTCGCCTTTTGGAGCTACTTTTCCAACCAGAATGTCATCTGATTTTACTTTGGAACCGACGGCAACAATTCCTTCTTCATCTAAATTTCTTAATACATCTTCTGATACATTCGGAATATCTCTTGTAATTTCTTCGGGACCTAGTTTAGTTTCTAATACTGCGACTGTATGATCGGTTATATGGATAGATGATAAAATGTCTTCTTTTACCAAACGATCTGATATAACGATACCGTCCTCAAATTCGTATCCTTCCCATATCATATAAGCCGTGGTTATATTCGTACCGATTGAGATGTCACCTTTATCAGCACAAGGCCCTTCAATTAAAACATCGCCTTTTTTGATTTTATCTCCGGTTGATACACGTACATACTGGTTATAACAGGTTTTTGTGTTTGATTGCTGGAATTTAGTTGCATAGTATGTTGCTTTTCCTTCTTTTGCATATTTCACTTCAACTCTACAAGCATCTGCAAAAGTTACCTCACCCGGACCTTCAGCAAATATAACCGCGTCTGAATTCAATGCTATTTCTCTTTCAATACCTGTACCGACAATAGGAGATTCAGGTGAAACTAACGGAACAGACTGAGACATCTGTTGAGTACCCATTAAGGCTCTTGCAACATCATCGTTCTGCAAAAACGGTATCAAACCTGCGTCAATACCGACAATTTGGCTTGGCATAACTTCAATATATTGAGCAAGTGTTGCATCTCCAAGTATGAAGGTACCGGCTTTTCTCAAAGGAATCTGTTTCTCCACTATATAACCGTTCTCATCTCTCTTAATCGAAGCATCTGTTATGTAAACATTCTCTTCTTCATAGGCAGCGAGATATACTGCTTCGTCAGTTATTTTAAGTCTGCCGTCTTTTTCTTTTTCAATCTTCAAATAGGGAGTCTCTAAAAATCCATACTTATTAACCTTTGCATACATGGATAAATAGTTGATCAAACCAATATTTGGACCCTCCGGTGTTCTTACAGGGCAAACACGACCAAAAGATGAGTAGTGAACATCACGAACAGCCATACTGGCTCTTTCTTTAGTCAAACCACCCGGTCCTAAAACAGAGAGCCTTCTTAAATGCGACAAAGAAGTCAAAGGATTTTGCTGATCTTGAAACTGCGAAAGCTGACCCGTCGCAAAAAAGCTGTGTACGCTGGCGGCAACGGCCCTTGGTGAAATCAAAGCTCCCGGCATAGGAAGTTCGTCTCTGGACTGCAAAGTCATTCTTTCTTTAATGTTCTTTTCCATTCTCAAAAAGCCAATTCTCATCTGCCATTGCAACAGCTCACCAACTCGTTTAACTCTTCTGCTGGATAAGTTATCAATATCGCTGGGACTGCCAATACCGTTATTTAATTGAATTATTCTCTTTACGATCTGTACAAGATCCTCAAGCTGAAGCAATCTTCTTTTCTGATCGTTAGGGATATCGAGTCCTAATTCCTGATTTAGCTTAAATCTGCCGACTTCCCCCATACTGTAGCGTCTTTCATCAAAGAACAATGCTTTCACATATTCTTTAGCATTTTCTAAAACCAACGGTTCTCCCGGTCTTTGCTTTCTATAGACTTCAAGACAAGCCTCATCGTAGCCGTTTGCAGGATCTTTAGCTAATGTACTTTCTACAAAGTTCATTTCGGGGTTTGTTTCAACATCTTCAAACATTGATCTAATCTCATCATCGGTTTCCAGTCCGAAAATTCGCAATAATGTTGTGATAGTCATTTTTCTTTTTCTGTCGATTTTTACGTTAATTACTCCTGTTCTGGATGTCTCTATTTCAAGCCAGGCGCCATTTTTAGGCAACACCTTAGCTCCTGCTAAAAATTGACCGGAGACTGGTGAAATTTCTCCGGTAAACAATACGCCTTCTGACCTGATTAATTGGTTAATAATAACCCTCTCAACGCCATTAATAATAAAAGTACCTCTGTCTGTCATAAGAGGCATATCGCCCATATATATCTTTTGTTCTTTTTTCTTTTTGGAAACTTTATCTTCTAAGGTAGCCGTTAAATACCAAGGTGCGTCATATGTTCTTCCGGAATGAAGAGCTTTTTCTTCGCTCATGTTTTCTTTTTCGATCTCAGGCTTAGACAAGGTCAAAATCCAACCGCGCCCTGAATAATCTTCGATTAGACCTAATTCATCAAGAATCTCCTTGATGCCGAACTTCAAAAACCAGTCGTAGCTCTCCAACTGGATATCTTTAAGGTTAGGAAGACCCAACTTACTTTTAATTTTTGAAAATGAGTGCCTCATTAATATTATTTTTTTAGAGAATTATCCCCATAAATTCAGTACCAAGATGACGTAGCGTAAATTATCATACGGTTAAATAGATGTCAACACTTATTGCTAGTGCATCATTTGTCACTCGATAAACCCTATATCAGAAACAGGCCAGAACCTAAAAACTACCCTGCCTACAATACTGTCACGATTCACCACGCCAAAGACTCTAGAGTCAGCAGATTTGTTGCGATTATCACCTAAAACAATAAATTCATTTTCTTTCAATTGCAACGACCTGCCCTCTCTGATGCTGCCTCCAGCATAAGTGCACGTACCTTCTGCTAGATAGGGTTCGTCAAGTTTATACACCTGACCGTCTCTATTTATATATACGCTACAATTATATATTTTAACAATGTCTCCAGGAACTGCAATAACTCTTTTGATAAAGTCAACATTCGAATTATTCGGTGGGTGAAGTACAACAACTTCGCCTGTTTCGAAAGGCTTCACAAACTTTGTAATTTTCTCAACCAGAATTCGTTCACCGCTGTAAAAACTTGGCTCCATGCTTGCTCCCTGAACTTGTTCAGGAATTGCAATAGTTGTGTATATAATGAGTATTACAATACCACTTGTGACTACTGTTTCAATCAGCTCAAAAATTGCTCTTTTGTCCATAGTGGTATCATAATAACACCATGAAAATAGATATCAAAATAAGCAGTTTTGCAGATTTAAAAAAAATAATTAAAGCTGATTACCCACTTTTTATAATTCTTGGTTTTCTTGTATTTTTTACATATATTAACGGCAATAACGGAGAATTTGTGTCAGATGACATTCCGGCTTTAGTGAAAAATCCAAAGATACTTAATTTTGGGGAAACTTTAAAAACTCTACAAATTCAGCAAACAATACAAAGCGGCATTTTAAATATTTTTGGAATAATCCCGCAGCCTTTTCATGTACTCTCAATGATATTGCACTTTGTTAACGTTGTTTTATTTTTTTTAGTTATCTATAACTTATTCAACAAAAGAATAGCTGCTTTTGCGAGTGTTCTATATGCAGTGCATCCTGTAACCGCAGAAACAGTATTATGGATATCTGCTGTAAACTATCTCATTAACACATTTTTCCTTCACGTCATTGTTTTAGCGTATTTGATATACAAAAAGAATGGTGATCGCAGATATATCGTGGGTATGACTGCGTTTTTATTTTTATGCATAATTATTTTTAGGAATTTCTGGCTGTTCATGATTCCATTTTTTGTACTAGTACTGGAAATATTTTATTTTAATGACACTAAGAAAATAAATTGGAAGGGCGTATTAGCTATAACCCCTATGTTTTTAATTTCTTTTGTATTTCTTATATCAACAACTCAGCAGGTAATCGGTGCCAGAGTCGGGTCGTTACAAACTCCGGATGCTACACCGTTTTTCAACCGCATTCCATTCACAATTTATATGCCACTGGAAATATTCATATTTCCTAAAGATCTCACGATTTATCATGAAGGCCAAATTCTTTCTAAAGTAAGATATACATCAATGATCGTAGCTACGTTTATTCTTATTGCAGGAACCCTTATTATGCTCAAGAAGGAAAAATACAAAAAATATGCAAAAGCAATCATATTGATGTATACCGCAACATTACCCGTGTTCAGCCCAATACAAGTTGCATGGTTTTTGGCAGAAAGATATTTATATGTAAGCGTAGGCATTTTTTGCGTAATTGTGGTAATGATTCTTATGGATTTAGAAAAAAAATATAAAATTAAGAATTTTGTTTTTCTTGCGGTAATTATTTTAACCTTTATATTTTCAGCCAGAAGCTTTGCAAGAACATTCGATTGGAAAACCAGAAAATCTCTCTGGCTAGCAACTGAAAAAGTCGGGTTTTATAGCGCCAGAGTACACAATAACTTGGGTGACGTTTATGGAATAGAAAAAAATTGGAAGGAATCAGTACGACATTTTAGCTTGGCGATACAAATAAAACCGGACTACGCAGAGGCAATGCATAATTTAGGCAATGTTTTTATGCAAATGGGACAAATGGATGACGCAGAAAAAATACTAGTTAAGTCTATAGAGGTAAATCCTTATCTCTACCAGTCATTACATAAACTTGGATTAATTGAATATAATCGGGGTAATATTGAAAAGGCAAAAGAATATTTTAACAAAACACTAGAGGCCGACCCGACATATTTGCCTGCAATTGAGGCATTACAAATACTTAATCAGAGAAATTTATAATTTTGTGAGGTTTTGCAACTGAAAAACAAGCATTTATAGTAATACAAAAATGGTACAATTATCTTACAAAAATAAATCAGATATAGTATCGGTAATAAAGGAAAATAAAGCAATATTGGCTACTACTTTTCTGGTGGTGTTTTTGACCTTTGTCTGGGGTATGAAGGGTGCATTCGTTTCAGATGATATTCCCGGTATTATCAATAATTATAAGGTTACAAGCTTTGGACAAGCTCTCAAAACAGGGCACATTCATCAAATAATTCTCTCACTAGTATTTACCATATTTGGTGCCAATCCAGCGCCTTTTCATTATTTATCACTCTTTTTTCACTCTGCTAATATGCTATTGTTTTTTTTATTGACCTATAACTTGCTCGGGAAAAAGACTGCAACCTATACTGTAATACTATACGCTATTCATCCGGTTGTGGCTGAAACAATCTTATGGATATCTGCAATGAACTATTTGATTAATACTTTTTTTATTTTTTCGATATTAAATATTTATTTACTGTACAGAAATTCTGACAAAAAATATTTACTTTTTTTAATAAATTTTGCGGTATTTATAATTCCACTTACTTTTGGAAATTATTGGTTTTTTTTAACCCCGTTTTTACTGTTGGCGTTTGAGCTTCTTTTCCTTAAAACATCAAAAAAACACTTAATTAACCTCATACCGATATTATTATTGTCCGGAATTTATGTTTTAAGCTTTGCTCAACCGCAAATTGCGCATAGAACAGACTCCGGACTAGCATTAAACACAGACAATATATTAAAAAGAATTCCGCAAAGTATATATTACGTCTGGGAATTGTTAATATTTCCAAAAAATCTAACGTTGTACCATGACGGTTCTACGTTTCAGTGGGTAAAACATGGCATTACAGCCTTAAGCACACTGCTTATTACAATTGCACTTTTTTTAAGTAAAAAAGTTAGAATCTACGCATCTTTGATAATTTTAATGTTTATATCACTGCTACCTGTATTTAGTCCTGTTCAGGTAACATGGGTAATCGCCGAAAGATATTTGTATATTACCACAGGATTTTTTGTAATTTTATTAGTAAAAATTATAATTACTCTAGAAAAAAAACTTGGGAAAAAAGATATTCTGCTTTACACCTCTATTTTTCTTGTAATAAGCTACGCTATTAGAGATATAAACAGAACATTTGATTGGAAAACAGAAAAGAGTTTATGGCTAGCTACAGCTGAAAAAGAACCGAATAACGCCAAAGTAAACAATAACCTTGGGCATATCTTCCAAGTAGAACAAAACTGGGAAAAATCAATTTATTATTACAAAAAAGCAATCGAGCTAAATCCAAAATTTTATTACGCAGTATACAACCTTTCAAACACTTACATCAAAAAAGGAGACTATGACAACGCTGAACTATACACTAAAAAGGCCCTTGAACTGGAACCAAATCTTTATCCTGCAATACATAATTTGGGGGTTATTTCTTATATGCGAGCTGATTACGAAAGTGCAGAAAGATACTTTAAAGAAACTTTAGACATAGATCCAAATTACATTCCTTCTAAAACAGCTTTAGAAATTTTGCAGCAAAAAAGCCGGTAAAGTTTCCGTCCGGTAAGATCTTTTTCACCTCTAAAAGACTCATTTCTTTATAATTATCTAAAACCCAGATGACAATATTTTCGTTTTCTTCTTTACTAAAAGTACAGGTAGAATACACAAGCGTGCCTTCGGCTTTTAGCATTTTAATCGCCGCAGCTACAAGCTTTTTCTGCAATTTACTTATTCTTTTAGGCAATTTTGGATTCCAATATTTATAAGTGTCGGGATCGGTTATACAAATCATACCTTCATTTGAGCAAGGCGCATCAATTAAAATTCGATCAAAATAATCTATAAACATTGAGTGCTTATACGGAAGTTCCTCCCCTGAGGCAGTTATGACGTCCGCGTGTACTCCATATTTTTGCAAATTGGATTCCAATTTATAAATTCGTTCCTTATTGTTATCTGCAGCAATAATTTGAGCCATTCCCTTTGTCATTTCCGCAATTTGCGTTGTTTTACTTCCGGGTGCAGCGCACATATCTAAAATTCGCTCACCCTCCTGAGGTTGCAGCATAGTAACAGGGACCATACTAGATAACCTTTGAATATATATTAAACCCTGCTCAAATTGCTGAGTCTCGGAAAGTGCCAGATTTTGAGGCTGCTTATCAACAATATAGCTATTAACAATCGGGCCGGGTTTAATTCCAAAACCAAGCAACTTCAAACTCTTCAATACCTCATTTGGGCTTGCTTTTAAAACATTTATTCTGAATGTAGTAGGTGGTTTTGAATAAAGATGCTGTAAAACTCTCACATGTTTCGGGCCAAACATTTTCTGAACTTTTTCAATAAACTGGTCTTTTTTATCAGCCATAAACTAATACTACAGTATCAGAAAGAATGTGTGGAGTGGCTGTTTAAAAAAACGTTTAATTTGCGGGCAGTCATAGCTTTTCCGACCAATAAAATCGGCAACCGTATTTGCCCACAATTGCAGAGTGCAAAGTCCCACAGGTTATTATTATTAAATCCCCTTCGTCACATTGAATAACATCATTTTCTATCGTTATGGAAATTCCACCATCGATAATAGCCAAAAGTTTTGTTGAGTAGTGTTCGTTCGGCGGATATTCATAGCCAGCTGTATTTGTTACAAGAACAGGTTGAAATCCCATTGAAATTATCATAGTTCTAATATCATCAAGTGATTTTCTTTTGAATTTGTTTTTATCGTATTGAAAGGTTTTTTCTTTTTTTCGGTCTGTTTGCATTTTTTTATTTTAGCAATATTATCTATTTTATATGAATCACAATCTAGATTTTGTACTTTGGGAAAAGAAATATGGAAATCCAAAAACAGGGCATGTATCTGCAAACAATTCTAAACAGCTATATGAGAGTAATACACCTGATGCGCTCGATACAAGAGAAATCCCTACAACAATGAGGCTAATTAGAAAAATACCAATTGGAAAAAATCCAAAACATATAACATCTGATGGAAATAAACTTTACATATCAAACATGGGTAATAATTCGCTTATAATATTGAATTATAACTTTGAGGTTCTAAAAACATTACATTTTAACTCGCCAGTTATAGAAACTAAAATTTATAAAGAGCACGCTTTTTGCACGTCATCCGACTTAGATCTTAACTCTAAGGAAAATAACCTCACAATAGTTAATATAAACACTAACAAGATTATATCTACTACAAAGCTAAGTGGTAAGTGGTGTAAAAATATTGCAATAGACAGTAACAACAACTTAGCTTATATTTCTAATTGGTTATCAAATGACATTACACTTGTAAATATATCTGATTTTAAAAAGCCAAAAGTAATGGGTAACATAAGAGCGGGTATTTCCCCAAGAGACATGGTGATTTTCAATGAAGAATTACTAGTTTGTGGTTACTATTCAAGAAATATTATTCATTTTAAGCTTTCCCCGACAGCGCTTCATTTGTCGTGGATAGGTGATCCATACGACTACCCAAACTATTCAGGAAACTTCAGGTCACTAGTTTTAGAAAATAATAAAGTAATTACAACTAATATGGGAAAAAATCTTTGCATGATATATGACCCCATGAAAAAAGTGTTTGAAAAAACTCAAACACTTGGGAAACACCCATCGCAACTTATAAAAAACAATGACTCTATTCTAGTAACTTGCGTAGAATCTGATTGTATTATGACAATAAACAGTAAAAATCTTACTGTAAAAGGAAAGTCCGAAAAAACAGGAAAAAAAACATTTAGTCTAATTACATATAAAGATTTCGTTATATCAACATCATGGTACGAAAACACCCTTGAGATATGGAAACCCTAAAAAACAACAAACATCAAGCCAAGGGCTAGCATTGAAAAGAAGGCATGAATAATCCAAAATCTAAACACAACCTTTGTACCATCCCAGCCTAAGGCCTCAAAATGGTGGTGAAGCGGTGCTATTTTAAATACTTTTTTGCCATTTCTAAAATATTTTGAGGTCCACTGAACCAGCGAACTAATAGCATCAACAATATAGACAATGCCATAAATGGGTAATAGAACAAATGTACCTGTCATCAGCGTCAAAACACCTAGTATTGCACCAAAGGCTAGCGCGCCTGTGTCTCCCATGAATAATCGCGCCGGGTTGACGTTAAAATAAAGAAATGCCAATACTGCACCAAACAGAATGAAGATGAAAACAAGCTGAGTCAAGCTGTTAGTCATACCCAAAACTAAAACCGCTAGAGTCATCAAGGTCATAAGTAAAGAACCTGCAGATAGGCCATCAATACCGTCTATGATATTAAAGGCGTTTGACATAAAAACTATCGTAAAAATACTCAAAGCAAACCATAAAAGCATATTTGTGATTACTAAAGGGGCATTGGGAATAGGTATCAGAATTAAAAATAATCTGTATTTTATTCCAAAAAAGGCTATAAGACCGGCAATAATAATTTGTATTAAAAATTTGTGCCTAACTCTAAGAGCTAAACCTTTAAATTTGAATACCTTTTTCATATCGTCAAATAGTCCGATAATTCCAAAAAGTAATAGGGTTAAACACAAAACAAAGTACTCTTCCCATGTTGTTGAATAGATTTTAGAATAATGCACAATAGAAAACACCAGTAGTACAACCAAAACAATCAATATTCCTCCGCCGGTAGGTGTGCCGGATTTTGAGCCTTTTATTTTGTCGAATATTTTTACATTATCACCAAACTTGTCCTAACTGACTTTTTCTCTTTTTGGATCTTTGATATTTAGCTTGTATAAAAGATTAATAAATGGAATATAGAGCGCCCATGAAGTTAAACAAACAACAGACGATAACATAAATAAATTTGTAAATTCTTTCATATCAGTTATTTATAGCAGAATTTTGTACAATCCACCATGTAATCGCAACTTTATATTTTTCGTCACACAAAATGTTTCTGCTGTGATAAAGTGTTTTTATGTTAAAAAAGCTATTTCGACCGGCTGTAGATAATTTTTTAGTAAGCGCTTGCCAAAAGACACTGCATAAGCACAAAACAAAAATCATTGTCGTAACTGGAGACGGATTTACATCTATAGCGCGTGAACTTATTTATGAGATTTTGCGAGAAAAATATCCTGTCAGAAGAAGCCTTGAATCATCTGAATCTGAGTTTTCTATCCCGCTGACAGTTTTGGGGGTTAATTTATATCCAAAAAGCTTTTGGGAATGGGCTAATACCCTGTTAAAAGTATCTTATAATCTAAAAAATCAAAAGCCATACGAGCATTTTCTCATAATAGAAGTAAATTTGACGATTGAGAAACAGCTGAAAAAATGGATGGGTATTTTAAAACCGGAAACATTATTTATAGTTGGAAAAGCGGGATTTGACTATTCTGACTTTAGTTTCAAAAAGATAGTAAAAATTAATGCCCAGACGACAGACGATATACTTATTCCTTTTAAAATAGGCATCAATCAGATTGGTAAATTTTATCGTATTGATGAGAGTAAAATCGTTGATGTTTTTGATAAATTTGAACTTCCCGACACAAAAATAAGGTTTTTAAAAGGAGTAAATAATTCATTTATAATTGATGCCACACAAACTCTTATACCGACAAATATTGACACCGTGGTTGAGTTAATACCGCAAGAAGAGACCTCAAGAAAAATAATTATAACCGAATTTAAAACCGATACATCCGCCTTAAAAAAAGACGGTTTTATCATTAATCCCCCAAAATATTCACCAAAAGAAGGAGATATAATTATTTTAAGAGGAAATAGACACAGAGTACACCAAAAATACGCATACCTCATAAGTGAATACGATGGACTATAACAATCAGGAAGAAAAAGCTATAGAACTAGCGCAAAAAGATCCTGAAAAATTCTCTGCGCTTTATATCAAATACAAGCCGATTATTATGACGATACTAGAAATTTCCTAACATATATAAAAAAAAGAGTTGACTCACCTGAAATCGCAGAAGACATCACGTCTAAAGTATTTGAGAAAGCGTTAAACGGGATAGATAATTTTCAATGGCAGGGAGTGCCTTTTTCATCATGGTTATTTAAAATCGCGCGAAATACGCTTATAGATCACTACCGCATACAAAAAAATACAAACTCAATATCAGAAACCCAGTTAAACAATATTCCAAGTAAAGAAAACGATCCATATACTGATTTAATTATGCAAAACGAAAAGATTATTCTTAAAAGAATGATCGACGCATTACCCTTACGAGAGAAGGAAATAATCTATATGAAATTTTACGACGGCTATCAAAACAAGCTAATTTCTAAAATTACAGGATTATCCGAAACTAATGTCAGTACTATAGTTCACAGAACTATTATTGAGCTACGAAAACATTACGGGGCTACTGTAAAAAAGTGATGCTTTCAAGCATTTCGTTGATTTCAGACTGCATGACGGTATCATCAAAAAAGGCACTTGGATTCGTTGCAACTATTTCGTAAATAACACTTTTTGACCGATCCGCAAGCAGAATCACGTGTTCAAAATTTTCGGATTTCTTTTTGAAATAATAGCCTTCTTTATACTTTAGCTTGTATGGTTCAAGGGAATATAAGTCGGAATTAGCTTCACGCTGTTTATACAAAAGGTTATTGTTCAATTCATAGTCAAACTTAACATCCTTTATCAAGATACTTATTTCTTTTTGGCCATCTTCTGTGCTGGTTAGTATATGCCTCTCAATAAACGGCACCTTCTTATCGATAACTGAGTTTATGTTGTAATGGTGGGGTACATTTATACTAAAATACTTACTTTCTAAGGTTTTATACAAAAATGAACCGCTGTTACTCTTGGAATTTCTATTCGCGATCGAACTTATTGCAAATATCAATAAAATTGGTGAAATAATAATAAAACCTAGTAACCAGGAAGAGATCGATTTATCTGACTTTTTTACGGCAAAGTTTTTAATTTCGTATGATTTTTTTATTTGAGATACTGCTTCATCACTCGAACTTTTAGGAGGTAGTGTTTCATTTATTGTCGCGTTTTTATATTGATTAATGATAACTTGCTCCTCGCTTCGATTTTCAGTACGAGGACTTCTGGATACAGTTACATCATCAACCGGATCAGGTTGACTTGGGGCAAGAGATGAGATTGATTCTGTCTCTTCGTTTACTATGTCGGACACAACCCAATCGCTCATTACATTTATTATACTTAAATACTTCGGATTACCAAGAGAAAACTATATTTATCAACTACCCGGCTTACGAAGGTGGTATGCTGAAAGTTCTTTGCTTTGCAAAGCCCAACCAAGTTGAGTAAATTCCAACTACTAGCTAACGCAAGTAGCTTTAAGTAAAAAACTTATAAATATGAATATTTGATAAACCAAAGAGCCCCTTTTTAAAGGGGCTCTATTCAAATCTCGAGATCAAAATAGATTAGAGACAGGGGTCAGCATCAAGAGCTCCAGCAGTGTTAGTATCAGCAACAGTTGTTGCGTTACACTCTGAAATTCTTGCAGTTTTGTTATCATACAAAAACACAGTATTGGCTATACCGAATGACTTCGCATAAATTCTAAAATGCGTAGTATCTCCGGCAGCAGCTTCTCTGTAATATCTGTAGAAACACTGGTTGTTACCATTATTTCTCCACCAGTTAGCATCACAAGCAGCAGCCGCATCGGCACGCAGTGTATTTCCGGTAATGTTAAAAACACAGTCTCCATCAGGAGAAGGGTTGCATTGCACTATATTACCGCATGCAGGACTTGCACCGACAGTACCACAATCTTGTGCGTTTTGGAGTGAACCAATAACTTCATTTCCCCACGGAGCTCTACCATAAGCAGAGTTAAAACCTTCAACTGCGAGAGCAACTTTGTTAATAGATGCTTGTACTCCGGCATCTCTTGCTCTTGTTTGTTGTGAAGCAGGATTAATAACAGCGATCAAAACACCGGCTAAGATTCCGATAATAACGATAACTATTAAAAGCTCGATAAGTGTGAAACCTTTTTGATTCTTTGTCACAGTTCCACACCCCCTCTCAAAAATCGTAATTTTAAAATGTACATATTCATAGTACTAGGCAAGTATGATGACGATTTATCATCAGTACTAATTCTTCAATAATATCAGTATGTACTCGTAAAAGTTTAGTGTCAAGGAAATGTTAAAAACTATCGCAGTCTAAAATAAAATACGTTAACTAATAATTCCAGAAAAGCTTTATAATATGGGTTACAAAAACTTATCTCAACTCGGGAGCTACATTTATTTCGCCATGAAAATCAAGCAACATTAACTTCTTAATATCTTCATATGATTTTTCTTGACCAACCAGCCAGGAAAGTTTTGTTACCATAGATTCCATACTCATATCATGCGCAGGGATAGCCAAATCATTTTGAGCCAGGTATTGACCGGTTTCATTGACCTGAAAATTGGAAACTCCATTTGGCGCCTGTGTAGTAACAACAATCGGAATTTCGTTCTTTTTCAAATATTCAAAAAACGGAAAAAGGTTTTTATTAGGATCTCCTGCACCAAAAGACCTGAATATTATTCCTTTTATATCGTTATTTTTAACTAAATTGGTCATTACAAGCGGATTTAGTCCGGGATGTTCGGTAATTGATACTATATTGTCGACTGAAAACTTGCTGATATTTATTAAGTCCTTGGATTTTTCTGCCAAACTATTTCTAGAACTTAAGTAAGAATTGTGTTTATCTAAAGCATCCGTATTTACCCTTATATACCTACCAATCTCACCTAATGCGCCGGTATTAAAAGACTTAAATGGATCATAGTCATAGTCAGTACCTTTTTTTACGCGCACTCCGGAAATAATCTTACTACCAAAAACAGCTAAAACTCCCATTATTTTCGCATAGTTCCACACACATATTCGCAATGAATTAACAACATTCATCGTGGCATCGCTGCCTAAGTAACCCAAAGGCACCTGTGCACCAGTTAAAACAACAGGTTTTGAAATATTATCAAGTGCGAATGAAAGCGCCGATGCAGTATAACCCATGGTGTTAGTTCCATGCATAATCAAAAAAGCATCATAATAATCATAATCAGCTTTAATAGTGTTAGTTAAAATAGTCCAGTGTTCTGCATCAATGTTTGAGCTATCTACATTAAATAACTCTTTAATCGTATAATTAATACCGGTACCCCATGTTTTTTTAATTATTTTTGAAGCATCTTCAACGATACCTGTAAAGGACTGCGCGTCCGCTTTCATATCTTTATTTACATCTGTCACAGCAACATTTCCTGCTATAGTACCGCCAGTAAATAATATGAGTATCTTCTTTTCCATATTGTAGTTATTATAACTTTCGCATTGTAATTTTCAAATATATCTGGGTACTGTAAGTTGTTGATTTACTTTATTAGTTAGCCAATTTATAAGATAGTAATAATGCTTTTTTTGAAAAAATCAAGCACCATGACATTTTTTGAAATGTTATACAAATAGGTGACCTCACTTCAGTTTAGTTGTTTTTTGAAGCTTGCTACTAAACCTGAATAAGCACCTCCTAAATCATTGATATTATAACTTTCCACTCTAAAGTGAGGTGCTATAGAATTCTCTTCGAAATACCCTTCGCCGGTAGCATCTAATCTTAAGGCTGACGATGACCCACTACTACAGTCAAGAAAAAGGCTTGTACATCTATTGTACCGGCTATCAGTTTTAGCTAACTCACAAATATTTAATTCCCTGTCACAACCGGTAGGGTCATTCCAACAATCTGTGCTAATCTTGTTTATATCCTGAATCAAGTTAATGATCCTGGTCTCCTCACCTTCTGGAAATTCTAGAACAAATTTGGCAGGTCCTGCCCATCCACTCCTTTGCTCATTCATACTTATGTAATGTGCTTTTAATGTATTGTCATCTAGACAGAGATAAGTATTTTTAGAAGAAAGATTTTCTATCGTATTTAAAATCTTGAAATCTTTCATTACAAATTTGGGTAGCCTACCATGCTTTGATAAATTTGGCCAAAACAAACTTGACCATGATTTATAACCTTTTACTTTGGTCTGTATTTCTCCAAAAGGAAGGAAATATGATAATTCGGAAGAAATACCCCTCAAATTTTCGTCAACTCCTTTAGGCCTATCCCAAGACAATAAGTATTTCTTTCCATCATTAGTAATAAATACTTCAAATAAAACACTTCCGCCCTTTATAAAATCAAAGTCGACTCTACCGGTTTTTTCTATCATAATAATTCTTTGAAAATACAGATTTGCAACAAAAACAAAAACTATGATTGTAAATACTTTCTTCAGTTTCATTCTAGTAATATTATACTAAACCAAGAGTATTATGTATGAATAGGTGACTATAAATTCAACTTGTATTGTGTTTATTTGCAGAGTTCATCTTCCGTGGCAACGTTTATATTTCTTCCCACTACCACAAGGGCAAGGGTCATTTCTACCAACATGCACCTCACCCGAAACTACTTTTTCAACTTTGGTACTTGTTGCTGAAACTGATTTTCCACCGGAAACCGCACTAGCCTCTTGCGCAATTCCGGTTTCAATTTCACCTTTTTGATAACTCATTTTTTTAGAAACCCCCGGTAATTCATTTACCGCTATTTGGCTTCCCTCAAGTGCAACATTTAATCTCTCAACAATTGACGAATACATTTTTGAAACTAGCATTTCAAATCTTTGATGGCCTTCATTCTTGTACTCAACCATAGGGTCGCGCTGAGCATAACCTCGAAGACCGATGCCTTCTCTAAGCTGGTCCATGGCAACCAAATGATCCATCCACAAAACATCAATCACAGGTAGGCTTATCATTCCCAAACCTGAAAGCCAACGCTCTTTTCCAAGTGCTTTTTCGTGCTTTTCCCATTCACCAAATCCAATTCCCCCATATTCAGAAATCCTTTCAATAAACCATGTTTTATGCTCTTCGTTACCGCTAGCTAAATCTAAAATTCTACGTCGAAGCTTATAAACTACCTCACGGTGCATGTTTATAACATCATCCATTTCCACAACCTGCTTTCGGCGGTCAAAGTTAAAACCTTCTACTTTTTTCTGTGCATTTTCTATTGCCCGGGTAACAATAGAGGATTCAAGCGGAATTGATTCATCCAATCCAAATTTATTCATGATATTTTCTACTTGAGCGCCACCAAAAATGCGCATTAGATCGTCCTGTAACGAAACAAAAAATCTTGATGATCCCGGTTCTCCTTGACGACCTGATCTGCCGCGAAGCTGATTATCTATACGTCTTGATTCATGTCGTTCAGTACCAATAACATGCAGTCCACCCAGCCCCATTACTTCTTGCTTTTCTTTGGCAACAGCCGGGTCACCGCCAAGTTTAATATCAACACCACGTCCTGCCATATTCGTAGATACTGTAACAGCATGCTTTCTTCCGGCTTGAGCAACAATTAATGCCTCTTTTTCATGGTTTTTTGCATTTAGGATTTCATGCGGAATTTTCTTTCGCTTCAAAAATTCGTGTAATAGCTGGCTTTTTTCAACACTGGTCGTGCCGACTAATACCGGCTGACCTAGATTGAATTTTTCTGCAATTTCATCGGCCACCGCTTTAAACTTGGCAGATTCGGTTTTATAAACTAAATCATTTAAGTCTTTTCTAATGACATTTCTAT
>CAZPYT010000007.1:25905-40474 GCA_964590955.1 uncultured Candidatus Saccharibacteria bacterium
CAACAACATCCAACTTATATATTTTGTAAAATTCTTCAGCCTCAGTAATAGCCGTACCGGTCATTCCCGCGAGCTTTTCATACATTCTAAAGTAATTTTGATATGATACTTCAGCCATAGTTCTGGATTCTTCTTGTATAGCTACACCTTCTTTTGCTTCCAGAGCCTGATGGACACCTTGAGAATAACGATTATTCGTCAGCAAACGTCCGGTAAACTGATCAACTACAACTATTTTTCCATCTTTAACAACATAATCTTTGTCTTTTTCATAAACTGTATGCGCCCGTAGAGTCTGTTCTATAAGATGAACCATTTCAAAATCCTCTTCGTAGAGATTTCCTACACCTAAAAGCTTTTCAACACGCCTGATACCCAAATCAGTTAAAGCCACATTTTTATATTTTTCCTCAAGCTCATAATCTGTATCCTTAATTAATTGCTTCACTATAGAAGCTGCTAGGTGATAGCGATCTGTCGGTTGTGCATAAGAGGTGGAAATTATTAAAGGCGTTCTCGCAACATCAATTAGTATGGAGTCAACTTCATCAATAATTGCAAATTTATGTATCCCCCATCCCCCATTGGCATTTGTCTGCACCATATCTGTTAAACTTCTAACCATATTGTCACGAAGATAATCAAAACCGAATTCGTGGTTTGTACCATAAGTTATATCGCACTTATAAGCTTCGGCTCTCGGAACTTCCTTTAAATGTTTAGCATATTCATCTTGAAATGAAATATTTTCAAAAGAAGGATCATAAACATACGCTTTTTCCTGCATAATACAGCCCACTGAAATACCCAAATAATTGTAGTTTCTCCCCATCCATCCTGCACCATGCCGTGAAAGATAATCATTTGGTGTAACTACATGTACGCCATGTCCTGAAAGACTATTTAAATAAGCAGCAAGGGATGCTGTATTTGTTTTACCCTCTCCGGTTTTTTGCTCAGCTATCTTCCCCTGATGTAAAACAATACCGCCTATTAGCTGTGCATCGTGTAATTCAATGTTTTCAACGCGTCTTGTTACTTCTTTAACTAGTGCAAAAGCTTCAGGTAATAACACATCTAATATTTTCTGCTGATCTGCGTGAGATTTTTCTTTTAGGAGCTCTTTCCATTCAATGGTTTTATTTTTAATATCCGCCTCAGAGAGATTTTTTAATGCAGGATAGAAGCTGTTAACTTTATCAACCAAAGGTTTGATTTTTTTTATTTGTTTTTCGTTTGAGTCAAATAGTTTGCCAAACATACCAGAAGATTATAACACCAAATAGACATAGCAAAATAAATATAATAGTCAACTAAATTGCAAACAACAGTATTATTACTAGCACTAAACGGTATACAATGAAAACCTTTAAAGAATTATTTTTCAGATAATTAATTAAAAAGTTAATAGCAAACATTCCTACTAAAAAACTACTTAAAAATCCTGAGATTAAAACAATATCTATAGTGAGTACAGAGTAAGATTCTATTAGTTTGAAAACTCCCGCGCCTAAAACAATGGGTATGGATAAAACGAAAGAAAATCTTGCGGCTGTGTCTCTTGTCAAATTTAGTAACATGCCACCGGAAATTGTTGAGCCAGATCGGGACACACCACTAAATAAGGCTAATGACTGAAATATTCCTACAAGAAAACCGGTTTTTATATCTATTTTTTCAATAGAATCAATCTTATCCACATGCCAGGTTTTTTTGCTCATATGTTCAGCGAGCAACATCAGCAAGGTACCTGCAAGCAAAAACACACCAACGCTCGAAACTGATCTAAAAGTCTCTTCAATAGTCTTTTCCAGTAAAAAACCTAGTACACCGGCAGGAATGGAACCCACGAGAACAAGAAATGTCAGTTTACGATCCCTAATAATTTTCAATAAATCTTTAAAAAAATAAATGATAAGAGCACAAGCAGTAGCCAGATGAAGTACAGTATCAAAGGCTAAAGACTGAACATCCCACCCTAATAAAGAAGGAACCATAACCAAATGACCGCTTGAAGAAATTGGTAAAAACTCTGTTAGACCTTGAACTGCTCCGAGTATAAGGGCATGCAAAACTGTCATATTATTTTCGCCCGTAAATTAAAACATTATCTGAATTTGTATAACCTGCTACCACATAAGTCTGAACATCGTGTAAATAGATTTCTACAAAGTTGATAAAATCATTAACTTCATCCTGATGATGTTTTGTATAAATCCTATTAATTATCAATAAACCGCCCGGAATCAGCATATCTTTTACTGCCGAAATAAAATTACCGGATTTACCTAACTCCGGAAATTTTTCACCAATATAAATATCAACAAAAGCTGCCTGAAAAGAACCTTTTGCTAGTTCGTAATTTTCAGGATCAACAATAACTCTACAAGCATCTGCAATTATTACTCTGTGCCTCTCGAGCGTATCTATTTCAAAATATTTCTTCGCGATATCATACATAACCGGGTCAATGTCTACGCTCACCATATACGCCTCTGGCAGCTCTCGTGAAATTAAATGCTGCACGGTTCCTCCGCCAAGACCTAAAATTAAAATGTTTTTTAACTTTGGCTCATTCTGTTTTAATACTTCAAGAGTTTTCCCCCACACCAACCGCTTTGCATTCTGGGAATTCCAGCTGATTGACTGTTCGATACCATCAACTTTAATTTTCTTTGTATCTCCAACTTTTACAACGTCAACCTGGCCATTGAAATCAGAATGGGTTGAATAAATGACCTTTGGAATGTTCAAACCTGATATTGACGGTATCTGCATTAGTACTATCTTATAACAAGTTTTTCTCTATGTCATCAAAAATATTTTTGCAATTTGTGTTATTGCAACTGTACTTGTACAATCAAGGGCAACCAAAACAAAAAGGAGGCCTCGTGAATAATTCAGTAGTTATTATCAAACAATTTATGGATATGTATAGATTATGCATGACCGCGCTGATGGTAAACTACATAATCAATGCCGACAAGGCATATGTACCCATACTGATTTTTGGAATCCTGGGAGTTTTGATATGGATTAAAAATGAGATAGAGAAGTTCCATATGCTACCTCTAAAAAAAGTTGTAATCAGCAAAAGGTACAGGAGAGAATGGGTGCATAATAACCCCAAGATAATGTTGCAAAAATTTTTACTTGATCTTGAGTGGACCCTGCTTTATGCGGGAATTCCGTTAGCTTGGTTCTGTGTTGAATTTGCGGCAATAAACTTCACGTTTGAATCAAAACTGTTTTATTTGGTATTGCTACCGGATCTGTATTTACGATACCTTGCATATTCCGATGATCAAATTCAGTATTTTTAATCATGCGTACAAAAACATCCCTTCTTCAGCGGCTGCGTGTAAGGGGTGTTTTCACTTTCTTAAAAAGTTATTTCTTTGTTATAACAGAAAATTCCAAATAACTCTTCAGCGCGTCAGGTACGGTAATACTTCCGTCTTCATTTTGATAATTTTCAATAATAGCTGCAAGTAACCTCGGAGAAGCTGCTACCGTATTATTTAAAGTATTTACATACTTTAACTCTCCGCTTTTTGTTCTATATTTCATGTTCAACCTGCGTGCCTGAAAGTCCAGAAAATAGCTGTCGGAATGAGTTTCCCTGTATTTTCCTTGTGAGGGAAACCAAGTTTCTACGTCATATTTTTTACGCTGGCCGGCACCCATATCTCCGGTGCACATTAGCAGCACCTGATAAGGCAAACCTAATCCTGAAAGTAATTCTTCAGAGTAGCCAAGCATTTTGTCATGCCATTCTCTTGATAACTGCTCACCTTCAGGCAACAAAACAACCTGCTCCACCTTTGTAAATTGGTGTACACGAAATATACCTTTAGTATCTTTTCCATAACTACCAATTTCTCTTCTATAGCAAGGGCTTATACCCGCCAGCTTGATTGGAAGCTGACTTTCTTCCAGAATTTCGCCTGCGTGATAAGAAGTGAGAGATACTTCAGCAGTCCCAATTAGACACATTCCGTCTTGAGTAAAATAATGGTCTTCTTCTCCCCAGGGAAAATATCCCGTACCCGTAAAATAATCCGGTCGGACCATCCACGGAACTTCTAAGATATCAAAACCCTTTGACTTGATTAGGTCGAGAGCATACCTCAACAAAGCAGAATGAAGTTCTAATCCTTTATTTTTCAAAAAATATCCTCTAAAACCGCCTATTTTCACACCACGCTCCGTATCAATAATGTCCAGAGCATTTGCCAAATCCATGTGGTCTTTAGGAGTAAAATCAAACTCCTGTATTTTTCCGGCCTGTTTTATAATTTTGTTGCCATCCTCATTCTCACCGATAGGTACATCCGCTGCAGGAATATTAGGCACCCACAGCATCATGACATCAATTTTTTCTTTTAACTCTTTTAATTCAATTTCTAATGCTGACAAATCGTCTTTTATGGTTTTTGCTTCTTCCACAAGTATTTGTCGTTCTTCAACATCTATTATTTTAGAAATATCCTCTGATAACTGATTTTTTAGACTTCGTTTAATTTCAACAAGGCGAAGCACATCTCTGTATTTTTTATCCAAAGATAAAAGCTGATCAATATCAATAGTTTCTGTTAACTGCTTATTTCTTACTGCAGTTTTTACCTCTTCCGGGAATTCCCGAATAAATTTTATATCTAGCATAATTTTCCTCCCTTTTGTTCGCAGCAACATTTACGAACAAAAAAAACCCTTAAATACTTTTCAGGGTCCTTTATGGAAACGTGGACGGTGCCACCTGAATTTTTATCTCATTAAAGCTATTACGGACTCATCCGGCAGAACATTTCCTTTCTGCAGCTCTGAGGGCGGAAACTTCCCTCGTCAAAGCTTTTCACTAACCACTTTATTGTGGTATTTACTTTTTCTATATTTATATATAATAGCTAAGTAATTAATTTGTCAAATACATATGTTTAGCTTAAGTACCTACATTAGAGACGAGAATATAAAATCCAGTATTAGGATGTATGACTATGAAGTTCCTAAAATTGACATATATGAATACGTTATTGACGAACTGGTGCGTCTCGATCCAATGTCAGTTTTAGAGATAGGATGTGGTGACGGTTCTTTTTTAAAAAGAATGAGAACTAAGTTTTACAAAGGCCCGCTTACAGGAATTGATGTATCGCTAGAAATGATAGATAAAGCAAAAGTAGATTCGAGAGATATATTATATAAAGTAATGGATGCAAATAATATGTCTTTTACGGATGGTAGCTTTGATATCATAGTAGCAAATTTCACACTGCATACTATGCCAAACATTGCGCAAACAATGCAAGAAATATATAGAGTTTTAAAATCAGAAGGTAAATTTCTTGGAGCAGTTCATGGAATGGACCACCTGCCTAAAAGAAAAAAATACCTAAAAATGGCATTAGAATTTTTGCCTGGCACTGAATCCATAAACCCTCTTGAACGAGTAACGTTGAATAATCTTAATACTTTCATGCAAAAATTTGAAAATCTCCAAACAAACGGCTATAAATCTGAGATTAAGCTGGATGACCCAAAAATTTATGTCGAGTATATAGATAATCTGCGTGACTATGTGTTTGAGCCAATTCCTGATAATGCAAGCTGGAATAACGTGCTAAACATGGTAGAAAGCTCAATAGCAGAAGAAATGGCAGACAGGGGTATTTTTACTGAAACAACGCACGTAGGATACTTTAAAACATTAAAACCTTTATAATATGCCTAATTCGTTGACCTCATTATATTAATTTGTTAGAATCGATGCCGTACCAAATGACTGATAATACAAAGCAAGTAATTAGTAAAGACGGAAAAGTAACAGAAGCTCTACAGGGCGGAATGTTCAAAATCGAATTTGAAGATGAAAGTGTTGCTTTAGCAACAATATCTGGTAAAATGCGAAAGTTCCGTATTAGAATATTGCCTGGAGATCGAGTAAAAGTTGATTTCTCACCTCATGATCTTACAAGAGGAAGAATATCTCTCAGGCTTAGATGAAATTATGAAAGTAAAAGCATCAGTAAAAAGAATGTGTGATGATTGCAAAGTTGTCCGTAGAAAGGGCGTAGTTAGAGTTATCTGTTCAAGAAACCCTAAACATAAACAAAGACAAGGCTAAATTATGGCAAGATTGGCAGGTATTAACATCCCAGATGAAAAAAGACTAGTTATATCGCTTACTTATATTCACGGCGTAGGTAGAACTACTGCGAAAAATATTATAAAACTGGCAGGATTGAATGAAAGCACTAGAGTTAAAGACTTAGCCGAAGGAGAACTGGCAGTTCTTCAAAATGCTATTTCTGAAATGCAGGTTCCGGTAGAAGGCGAACTTAGAAGAATTATAAGACAAAATATTAGAAGATTGATGGACATCAAGTCATATAGAGGGCAAAGACACAGAGACGGATTGCCGGTAAGAGGTCAAAGTACTAGAAGAAATGCAAGAACAAGAAAAGGCAAGAAAAAAACAGTTGGAGGAATGAAAAGGAAACTGACGAAGAAGTAGGTATCGTTTTGTGCTAAGGCTATATGTGGGGAAACCCGTTTCCCCACTACGCCTGAGCACGATACCTACTTGTTCGTCACAAAAAAAATATTATGGCTAAAAAGAACAAAGAAAAAACAATGCCAACAACAGGCAGAGTATATATAAAAGCAGGATTTAACAATACAATTGTTACAATCACTGATGCAGAAGGAAATGCACTCTTTGCAGGAAGTGCAGGCGGTTCAGGATTTAAAGGATCAAGAAAAGCAACACCTTACGCAGCAACAAAAACTACTGAGGAAATTGCTAGAAATGCATCTGCTGCAGGTTTGAAAGAAGTCTCAGTAGTAGTAAAAGGTCCGGGTTTAGGCAGAATTCCTGCGATAAAAGCTTTGAAAACCGGAGGATTAAATGTAGTTTCAATTTCAGACGCTACACCCATTCCACACAATGGATGTAGACCTAAAAAGAGAAGAAGAGTCTAAACTATGGCAAGATATAAAGGACCAAAATGCAGATTGTGCAGAAGAGAAGGCGAAAAACTCTACCTAAAAGGTACGAGATGTCATAGTGATAAATGCGCAATTAATAAAAGAAGCTATGCACCCGGGCAACACGGTAATTCGAGATTAAGACTGTCAGAATACGGCAGACAATTAAGGGAAAAACAGAAAGCGAAAAGAATTTACGGGATTTTGGAAAAACAATTTAGAAAATACGTGGATTCAGCTTTGAAAACAAAAGGCGTTTCAGGAGAGGCACTGCTTAAAAATCTTGAAACCAGACTTGATAATTTGGTATACAGAGGCGGATTTGCTCTTTCAAGAGCACAAGCTAGACAACTCATAAGATCTGGCTTTTTTGAAGTAAATGCAAAAGTTGTAAGAACACCGTCTATACAACTAAAAGTAGGCGATATTTTAAAACCGATTGATTTCGGTAAAATACACTTACGAGAAGGGTTTGTTCTGCCTGAATGGCTTGAAGCAAACGTAAAAGAAAAGTATATTAAATTTTCTCGTCTGCCTACGTTAGAGGATTCTATAGAGAATATAAATGTTCAATCAATTATTGAATATTATTCAAGATAAATTTAGGAGATTATTATGCAAATAAAACCAAGCGATTTAAAAATTAAAACGATCTCAGAGACAAAAACTGAGGGAGTATTTGAATTTGATCCGTTGCCAAAAGGCTACGGTCATACAATAGGAAATACTTTAAGAAGAGTTCTACTAACTTCTCTTCCGGGAGCTGCAATTACACAAATTAAAGTTGACGGAGCCAATCACCAGTTTTCAACGATTGACGGTGTAAAAGAAGATTTAGTAGAGATTATTTTGAATCTAAAAAAGATTAGAATCAATAAGCACAGCCAGAATCCTGAAGTAGCAACCATTAAGATTGAGGGTCCCGGAGAAGTTACAGGTAAAGATATAATTACTCCATCTGATCTTGAGGTAATAAATAAAGATCAGCATATTGCGACATTAGCCAATAAAAAAACAAAACTTGAGATAGAACTGATTGTGGAAAACGGCGTGGGATATTCACCCATGGAAGAAAGACAATCATCCAAAGTGGGCGTAATTGTCTTAGACGCACTGTTCTCACCGGTTAAAAAAGCAAACATGGAAGTTGAAGAAACCAGATTTGGCGGAGATACCGACTTAGACAAATTGGTACTAAAAGTAGAAACCGATGGGTCTATTAAACCGTCAACTGCAGTTTACAACAGTGCCGGAATTTTATCTGAATTTTTTGGCAAACTGTCTAAATGGGAAATTTCAGAAGAAGTAGAAGAAATAACTGAGATTACTGCACCGGAACAGCATCATATCGATGAAATTGCTGTTGATGAACTTCCACTTCAGACAAGAACTGTAAACGCCCTTAAAAAAGCCGGAATTGATACACTGGCCCAACTGTCCAAAAAATCAGACGAAGACCTATCTGACATAAAAAATCTTGGTGAGAAATCAATCACAGAAATTAAAAAATTACTTGAAAAAGAAGGACTAAGAGAACAATAATGCGCCATAGAGTAAAAACCACATCACTTCATAGAGATATTGATCATCGAAAGGCGTTAATAAAAAATCTTTCGAGCAGTATCGTTGAACATGAAAAAGTAGTTACTACTCTAGCGAAAGCAAAGTTCATCAGGCCACATATTGAAAAGTTGATAACACGCGCTAAGAAAGGGGCTGATTTCAACAATGTTAAATACATGAAAAACAAACTCACTACTGATGAAAATGTTAGAAAAATTCTCACGGATTTAGGACCTAGATTTTCAGGCAAACCGGGCGGCTATACAAGAATCATTAAAATTGGAAATAGAGACGGAGATAAAGCAGAAATGGCAAGAATCGAACTTACAGAAAAACCAGTAAAAAAAGAGAAAAAGGCTGCTAAAGAAAATAAAACAACAGAAGTAAAAGCAGTACTTGCAAAAAGAGGCAGACCAAAAAAAATTGAAACAGAAAGTAAGAAATAATGAACAAAACATATACACCAAACCATAAAAATATTGAAAGAAATTGGCATTTGTTAGACGCAGAAGGAAAAATATTAGGCAGATTGGCTACTGAAATTGCCGAAATACTAATGGGCAAAAATAAACCAATATTTACTAACAATATTGACACCGGCGATTCCGTTGTAGTAATCAATGCAAAAAAAATTGAGGTTACAGGAAACAAAATGCTTGATAAAGTTTACTACAAACACACCGGATATCCCGGGGGAATAAGAGAAGAAACATTAGAAAAATTATTTGCCAGAAAACCAACGGAAGTTATTAAAAAAGCAGTTTATGGAATGCTTCCGAAAAACAAATTAAGAGACCAGAGAATTAAAAGATTATTTATTTACGCTGATGAAACTCATCCGCATCAAGCACAAATTAAACAATAAAATATGGCTAAAAAAGTAGATTCAAAAGAAAACCTAATAATTACAACCGGCAGAAGAAAAACTGCTGTAGCAAAAGTATTTATATATCCTGAAAAAGGCGATTTATATTTAAACGATAAAAAAATTGAAGAGTACTATACAAGTGAAGTTGATAAACTAGCCTGGAAAAGACCATTTCACGCAATCGGAATTTCTCACCCCGAAACCCAATTTAGAGGCACTATAAAAGTCGAAGGATCAGGAAAATCAGCGCAAATAGATGCGGTAGCACACGGAATTTCAAGAGCACTTGCAAAATTGAGTGAGGAATATAAAGTCACACTAAGAAAAGCAGGTTTATTAACACGCGATCCAAGAATGGTGGAAAGAAAGAAACCGTACCTCAGAAAAGCAAGAAAAGCTCCGCAGTATTCGAAGAGATAAGAATAAAAAAACTATTCAAAATAAAGGTGTTCATCTAATACAAGTCTGCCTTCTTTCATAGTAAGATCTAAATCCAGTATGTCTTGTTTTTCATCAATAAATTTGTCTATCAATGTTTTATTATTTTTGGTTTTTTTTGAGGTATGTTGACCAACGTCTCTCCTTGATACACGATACTCTGTGGTAATATCGGGCTGAGCCATACCTATCTCAAATGTATCACCTACTAAATCTTCATTGGACATAAATGTACCAAATAATATCGATAGTGATATCTTACTTTTCTTATCAAAATCACCGTGATTTATTATAAAAGACAATGTCTCCTCAAATGTTAAACAAGATACAGCTCTTTGATAACTCCTTATATCCTTCTTTGCTGAGTCTGATAGACCAATTTCGTCAATATGCTCAATCGTAGCTTTAAATCCTTCAGATATACCTTTTAAATAAGTGTTCATAGCGTCAATTTGTACTTCTTTTGTGCAACCCAACATTGCACCTAAATTTTTAATATTCACCAAACCATAATAAGGTGCCTTATCTACAACAAAATGAAAAACATCATCTTCAGATTTTGGCTCTAGTGAAACTACATCTAAATCTGCGATCTCACAGCCATAGGCATCTTTGGAAGACACACTGGTACGAAGATCTATACCAAGAGCCATTGCCAAACCTACAGTTTTGCCTAATGTTTCTGCTTCGTTTTTTAATGTTTCTTTAACTGCGACCTCATTAGATTTAAAAAACTTTTCTGCTATACCATAACCTGCCTGTGCTAGAGCATATCTCAACTCACCCACTCTTGAAGACTTTAAATTTACAGTATCGCCGTAGAAAGCTGTCTCATATTCTTGCAGTGCATAAATTCCATTCTGAATATCAGATTCTTCCACAGCCTGCAAGTTATCAAACCCATTAAGTCTCGGATAAGCCATTAGTATTTCATTTATTCTTTCGGTTGCCTCCTTTACACCATCTGCGGTTTCCAAATCTACACCATTCCATAACTTACCCAAATCAGAAAGATAACTGCAATAAGATGCGCGTACCGGAGTCCGCAAATTATATTCAATCTGATAATGCCCTTGAATATCTTGGGCTCCTTCGCTCCTTAAAGCAGATGATATATCGAAAATTCTTCTTGGTGCTCTTATTGGCATAGATTTACCAAAGACTCTCTCATATATGGCCGTTAGTGTATAGGCAGTATAGAATTCGTTAGCAGCATTACCGTCTAAAACCCCACCTATTGACCCCCAACCTCGGGCTTCTGCTTCGTCAAGAGTTAAGCTTTCATTATGTTGTCCAAATTGATGCAAGGTGTTTTCAATGCTATCTGATAAAAAACCAACACCAGTACCTTTCAACATTGTGTAAATTTTTTTACCATCACACTCATTTACAAATAACCAAGCACGGGATTCGTCGCGTCTTCCGGTATTTGTAATCACTGGAGATGCCAAATGTCCTGGTCCAAATGGATTTGGAGGCTCAAAAGACTCAGTATTGCCTATAATATCTGGATTTACAGCCAAAGGAACAATATCTGGTAACGGTATACCATTCCAGCGTTTTTCATATTCAGTACGAAAACTAGAAGTTTCTAAAATGGATTCATTTATGAAATCCAATCCTTCTAAAAAACTAGAGGTAATATCTTCATAAGGTTCAAGTAATCTGTATGGTTCATCATGTTTATTGTAAGAAAATTCTTCACTATTTTCTGGCATATCATGAGTTTACACCATATCAATATTTTCAAACAAATTGAGAATTTTTAGCACAATATGAGATAACAAGAATAATTTTTAAAATAGTCAATTATATAAAGAAACGAAATATCGCTCATCCGTTGTTAGTGTACATAACAGATGAGCGATATTGAATACGAGGTCAATCCTTGATGAAACGGATCATACCTACAACAAACATGAAAACCAAAGCCACAAGGAATTCGCTATGGCTAAGGTAATCCAAAAAATTGGTGCCCTGGGGCAAGCTGAAAGTGCTTACCACAAGTTTTGGTAACGCATAAATCGGAAAAACAAGGCAAAAGAAGTGAATAATTCTTCCCAACTTACCTCGCAAATACCGAAATAGTGTAAAACTAACCCAAGCTACGCTGATTGCCAAACCATAGTACAGTGACCCAAAAGAAAGGTAACCGAAATCGTAAAAGTGGCTACCCAGTGCATTTAAAAAATACATAACCAATGGGCCAGCGGCAATCATACTCAATCCCCAAATAGCTCGGCCAAAGTAACGAGCAGGTGATGTGGAAATCTTGGTTCCTACCAGCATGCTTATCGATAAAACTACGAACACAACATTCGCTGAAAAGACCAAAAGGTAAGGAAAAGCACCCAATTCGGTAAAAGCCATGTACCAAAATGGGACCACGATCAACTGAACAGCGAGAATAAAACCCAGCAACATCGTAGATAACAGTGCAGCCGTACGAACCAAACAGGGAATCGGATTTCTTTGCATGATCTCCTCCAATCATATCTATCATTTTTTAACGTTAAGAGCATTATACCCTATAGCTCTCGGTGCGTCAATCGCAATCAGCTATAACCACGCTCTAAAATACCTGTCAAATCAGCAAGTTCTTTCTCTATAGTACGTATTTTTTCCTTTAGTACTGCTTTATTTTCTTTATTAATGTTGATAAAGGCTACTTCGTAGGTATTTACTATCTTTTCAAGTACTTTTAGTGGAGGGGATGTTCTGCCTGTCTCATAGGCTGATATAGTTTTTCCTGTTAATCCGATTTTTTTACCAAATCTATCCTGTGACAAGTTGTGGCTGTCTCTGATGGCTTTTATTTGATTTGCGATATTTTTTTTCTTTTCGGGCATATGGGCATGTCTAAACTTAATAGACAATAGCATCTAGCAATGTGTGTTGCAACAACCTATATTATATTCATGCAGCCCAGTTTTCTAATACGTGATATTCCTCAAAATAGCAAGCCCAGAGAGCGTCTTGCTCAAAAAGGAACCGCAGTTCTCTCAGACGTAGAACTTTTAGCAATAATTTTATCTACCGGTGGGAAAAACACGTCAGCCGCAACTCTAGCTCAAATACTGATAAAAAAATACGGAAATTTAAAAAGCTTAATTTCTCAACCTTATTATAAATTAATTAAAGAAAAATATATCGGAATAGCAAAAGCGACTACAATTTCCGCCAGCTTTGAAATTGCAAAACGAATTTATACAAATACCGAACAGCTAGAAACAATAAAAACTCCGAAAGATGTGTATAACAGGCTTACAGAAGTTGTAATGGGGGCACAAAAAGAAAATCTTTTTTTATTCTCGCTTGATTCCAGAAAAACTATCTTAGGGGTAGATTTAATCACAATCGGTACTGTCAATGAAGCGTTATTTCCAATAAGAGAAATTATTATCAAGGCACTTGAGAGAAACGCAATAACAATCGTAATTGCGCATAATCACCCTTCAAATGACGTAGAACCTAGTACAGAAGACATTCAAGCTACTCAATCCCTCGACAATGCCTGTAAACAAGTGGGATTAACTCTTCTTGATCATGTAATCGTGAGCGACAACCATTTTTTTAGCCTTAAAAGTGCAAATTTACTTGAAGGGAGGTGAATATATTAAATGCTAAAACGTTTTATTACCACTAAAAAAGTGCAGTATGGTCTATCTCTGTTGGCTCTTGTGGGAATAGTATCAGGTGCGGCTTACGCAGCATTCGCCGATAAAGGTGAGATTTTAGGCAGCTCGTTCTCAGTAGGCAGCGCAGACATCAAACTGTATAAAGACTTATCAGGAGGCCCCACATCAGAAAATCTTACTGATTCTTTGGCAGGGCCTTCATTCACGAATATCTCGTCTAACTGGAGTGCAGATTTTCCTCTTAAAATCTACAACAATGCATCAGATCATATACAGCTGACTTCAAATGCTTTTTATGAAACAATAAACGATCCCGATGACTTAAGGCAAATTTTGTATGTAGAACCAATCAACTGGGGGGACCCCAATAATAATGGCATTGTTGAAGATGGAGAATTAGGCTCAACTTTTGGAAGAAAGACACTGGTAAAGTGGAAAACAGAAGGATACGACTTAAGCTCAGTAGCTCCTGGATCTACAAAAGGCATGATACTAAGGTTTTCTTCAGATGCGATTCCCGATACAAAACAAGGAAAGACTGCAGTTTTTGACTTTATATTTGATTCTTTGTATTTTTAAAAAACCCACCCGGGCTGCTTCCGGAAGCTGCCCTCTCCGCGTGGTTTACCTGCGATACTACAAGTTCCAAATCAAGCAAGTTTCTTATATACTTAAAATGTGTTATCTGTCCCTGAAAATATAATTAAAAACCTAAAGTGGTGGATCTTCTCAGCACCCAAAAAAGTACAGACTATTCTCTATCGTGTGCTGATGTTTGTAAATTATCAGCTTTCTTTCACAGTTAACTTAAGACTGCTATTTACGCCTTTATTTGGTGACTACACCATAATAGGCAGATTCATCGGGATCATCTTGAGAATATTTTTTGTGGTTTTCGGATTTGTGTTTGTTGCAGTTTTAGGCGCACTTACATTTACGCTGCCGGTACTTTGGTATTTAATAATTCCTCTTCTAATCTACTATCTTGATATTTGGAGCCTGCCAATTTTTATTGCCAGCTATTTTTATACAACTGCAAAATATGCTAATTTACCTGCATTCAAAATAATAAATT
>CAZPYT010000008.1:0-38951 GCA_964590955.1 uncultured Candidatus Saccharibacteria bacterium
AGCTTGAATTGGCTTAGGAAACCGGTTGCGTAAGCTACCGGTAGTTCATTTTTATTTGTCCGGTATTTTGTATATTTTAGTCAAAGTTTCTCCCTCTTTTTTATAATCCATTATTTTATATTTACTTTTTGCCTGAGCATAAGAAACCCCGTCTCGGGTACTTATAAAAGGTCTTTTTACAACAACTATATAGTAGCAACCGCTTGTTTTTCCTGCTTTAATATCCATATATATTTGTGATATTTCTTTACCCTCATTAGATAGATACCCGCACTCAGGCCCATCTTTTAATACAAATTCGTTAATCTCTTTCCAATTTCTAAAATGAGGAAATCCAAAAGTTAACACTTCTTTTTCATAATAAGCCACAGTTGCTTTATTAAAAACTAATTTTGAATCCCACGGATATTCTTTTTTATGATCCACAAATATAACGAAACTTTGGTAATAAAACGCTGCGATAGCACCTGTAAATAAAAATAATAATAAGGATGTCAAAATTTTGATTTTTCTATTATAAAGTTCTGCAAAGACCAACGCGCTTAAGAAATATATCGGAATAAGATAATTATAAATATGGGTTCCGGGCTTAGTCATAAAGTAGCGAATAGTTAAAAAATTTACAATGAACCAAATAATATATATCCAGCTTTTTTTAATAAATAAGATTGATACCGAAATAACAACTAGGTACGCAGCTAAAGTATAGAAAGGATTATACAGTTCAAAAATGAATCTATGCCTTTCCAGCGAATAGTCACTGAATCCTACTCTTCGCGAAAAGTATTCCGTGCTATCTGAACTCGCAAAATGGTGTTTGACGTAAGGGATCATAAACGGCAATAACAGTGCGGCACTAAATATTAAATTTCCAAACAAAACGGTTACTTTATATTTGCTTGATAAATCTTTTCGAAATAAAAATTTTACGAATATAAAAACAGCCGGTATGAAATAAAAAATTGCATCCCAGTGAGAATAAAGGGATAAGCAGTAAAAAAAAGTTCCAATAAATGAATTTCTTATTATATTTTTGTCATCGTCTAAAATTTTAAGATAAAAATTAATTGCCAAGAATGAAAAAAACATATTCAAATTTTGATATTGTGCAATTCTTGAAAATCCAACGGTAAAGCCGTTAACCGCAAACAGCCCTGCACCAAAAAAAGCAGCCAGTTTATTTTTAGTAAGACTCTCCATTAAAAGATAAAGTACAAGAACAGCTGATATATTAATTATTGAAAATGGTAATCGTTGGGCAAATTCATTTCTAAAATCTTTTGTAATTGAGTATGGAATATGAGACACAAAAAACTGAATTGGCCCTTTACGTTGCTCAAGAAAAAAGTCATACAAATTTTCCTGTTTAACATTTCTTATAAACGCTTTTTTCTCGTCATCCTGGAATTCAGAGTAACCCAAATGAATCAATCTTAGAGGGGAAAACATTAATACTATCAGGATAGCTACGAAAATATTTGACTTTAAAAAACCTGACATACAGAAATTTTATATTATCCTACTATTTTATGTAAAATTAGTGTATGCAAAATCACATAATTAAATTTTTAAAACCAATAATTTTTGTTATATTTTTGTTTTTAGTATGGAGAATATTTCCACAAATAATTAAAGGATCTATAGATGATGTGGGCAATGCAATTCATAGAGCCCGATGCACTGTGGAAATAACGCAAGATGATCTTGGGTTTGAGCTTAACGTAAATGGCAATTCTTTAACTTCTACATTCGTTGTCAGTACCGGAGGCGGTTTATACGACTCACAAAGGGTAACAAAAAATGGAAATACCTATAAAATATTGCTGCACGATATAGATAATATGGCTTTTAAAAGTTTGCTAAAAGAAAAAAGAATTTGCACAATTTCCAACATAAAACCCGGTAACTACAAACTGGAAGTAATCGACGATAACGGATTTAGCCAGCTTGGGATTATTTATGAAGTCGATTTTGTCATAGAATAAACTTTTTTTAACAGTCTTCGGTCACAGTAAAACTAGAAATTAATAGCTATAACAAAAGCCACTAATATCGTATAATCCTATTATGCTTTCAAATTATTTTGGTTCTCTTGAAGTAAAACTATTACTTTCTTTGCTTTTATCTCTTTTATCAGGGTTCGCCATCGGGGCTGAAAGAGAATCAAGACATAAGGATGCAGGAATTAGCACGCACACATTTGTTATCGCAGGATCAATGATATTCTCATTCATATCCGGTATGGTAGATCCAGAATCAACATCAAGAATAGCCTCGCAAATTGTTACCGGTATAGGATTTTTGGGAGCAGGCTTGATCTTGAAAGAGGGTACAAACGTAAGAAATCTTACAACTGCAGCAAGTTTATGGTATGCAGGAGCGATAGGAATGGCTTACGGATTCGGCTATTATGCAATTGGCTTGTTGGCTACATTTGCTGCTATTATAATTGTAAAAGTTCCCCACCTTAATGCGTCGTCACCGGAAGCGGTGCAACATAATAAAAAAGATAACTAATGATTAATTGATTAAAATGAAAAATTTTCAAACTTTACACGCGCATACAATTAACTCTGACGGATTGTTAACACATACACAAGTGCTAAATAAATGCGCTCAACTTGAAATATCAACAGTAGCATTTACCGACCATGATGCCCTTCTAAATGAAAAATTATTGAACCATACCAAACTTGCTCTTGAGGCGCGAATTACAAGAATGCAGTCAATTGTAAAAAACCTTAAGGGAATAGGATTTGATATTTCCGAGAAAGATTGCTTGAAGGCATCTGATGGAGAATCAGTGGCTAGACCACATATTGTGAAAGCGCTACTGGCTAAAGAAGGCAATATCAAAAATATTGATAAAATTAGATTAAAAATGGCGGCAGATGCTGAAAAGAACCTAGAAATAAGAAAAAAATACGACAGCATGATGGAACAAGGAAGTAATCAATTTCCATATGTATTATTTTTATCTGAAGATTCCTACCTAAAAAATATTTATGTAGACTACCAATACTTTATAGATATGGATTCAAGCGTGAAATTGATCAGAGACGCAGGAGGCGTAGCTTTACTAGCTCATTATTTCACAGTGGCACACAAAATAGACGAGATAATGCTTGAAAAATTCTTTGCCGAAAATAGACTGGATGGAGCTGAAACAGTATTCGGGTTATTTGGACTTAATACAAAATCAGTTATTGAAGAAAAAATTACAGAATCAAGAAAAATTGCCAAAAAATTGGTTGCTAAGTATGCGCGTATAGCTTCAGGTGGAGCAGATGCACACAAGAACGAGGATTTTGAGATGTTTTCTAAGTCAGGCGAATACGGAAACGAAACAGTCGGAATGGCAGAAAACATTGTAAATACAGGTTTAGTAGATAAAACGTGGAGTAATTTACAGTAGTAAAAAGGTTTTAAATTGCTTTTTGCCATTTATTGTTTAGTGATAGCTTTTGTACTATAATATTGTCAGTTGACCAATCATAATATGAGATTTGGAGGTTTCTATGAGTTTTCACACGACAGCCACTCTTGCCAATTCAATTAAGCAAGGGTATATGAAGAATACGGGGATCATCGGTTATTTGCTCAAGTTTTTTATTGGGTTCTTAGTGATCGGCATCTTATTGAGCATTACTGCACAGGCTCTTATTCCAGGATTGAGGTATGAATACATCCCCTGGAAATCCGGAGCTGCTCAAGTTGATGTCAGAAACCCGGAGACAATGATAACACCTGAGGCAAATAAAGAATATGCGAGGGTTATCGCCATAACACAGGGCAGCTACGGTATTACTGAGGATGACTACAAAATAACTTTGGTAAGCGTTGACCTAGATAACAACCTTGCGTACATACAAGTTTCTGATCCATACGGACACACCTCGAAACCAATGAAACGCGAAATCAACGAAGAACTCGAAATTGGCAAAACGTCGAAGTACATCATCCGGAGATACACGAATGTCACAAAGGATCCCGTCGACGACGAGATTGTTGTGGAATTGTTCACAAACAAAAAATAATAGACAGCCTCCTTTTTTTTACACAAAAAAGGAGGCTGTTCCCTTTTAGGAAACTGTCAAATCTGCAGTACATAAAAAAAGAATATAGTTCCCCTAAATCATTGCAAGTCAATTTCCAACAACAGCTGTCCAAAAACTCAGCATAATGTAAAATTAAAAAATGGAGCAATTTACAGAATTGAGCTTAATTCTAATCGTTACACTCGTAGTATCGTCTTTTATGAGATTTCTCAAACAACCTTTATTGATCGGCTATGTTATCACAGGTCTTTTAGTCGGCCCATACGGTCTAAATATTTTACACTCAGTTGAGATGGTAGAGCTTTTCTCTGATTTAGGTATAACAGCACTTCTATTCATAGTTGGTCTGGGACTAAGCCCAAAGGTACTTAAAGAGTTGGGGTTAATATCATCAATAACAGGTACGGGTCAGGTTATTTTTACTTCTTTATTTGGATATTTAATAGCTCTGGTGCTTGGTTTCAGCACTATAGAAAGTTTGTACGTAGCGATTGCATTAACATTCAGCAGTACTATTATCATTCTAAAACTACTTTCTGATAAAGGAGATACTCAAAAACTATATGGTAAAATTTCAATCGGATTTTTACTTGTACAAGATCTAATTGCAACAGTAATTTTAATTGGTATCACAGGTTTCACTGCTCTTGAAGGAAATTCTCTTACTGTAATTGCATCAACATTATCATTGATGATGATTAAAGGTTTACTACTTTTGCTATTTTTATTCTTTTTGGCAACTAAAGTATTAAGTCGTTTTGAAAACTTTATTGCCAAATCACAGGAATACCTTTTTATTTCATCAGTAGCGTGGGGTATGGCAGTAGCCATGATTTACAGCAAATTAGGGCTGTCTATCGAAATTGGCGCACTTGTTGCGGGCGTTACTCTTGCAATGACTCCTTATGCGCATGAAATAGCATCTAAATTAAAGCCATTACGCGATTTTTTTATAACGCTGTTTTTTATTCTTCTTGGTTATCAAATGGTTTTTGATAATTGGCAATCATTGATCACTCCTACTGCAATCTTTTCATTATTTGTTCTTATAGGGAATCCGATTATTGTCTTGATGCTTATGAATCTTCTCGGATATACAAAAAAAACAGGTTTTATGGCCGGTTTAACAGTTGCACAAATTAGTGAATTTTCGTTGATTTTAATTAAACTTGGATTTGATGTCGGTCATCTTTCAAAGGATATTTTATCGATGGTTACTATGGTAGGTATATTCACAATCGCCGGCTCTACATATTTGATAATTTATGCCGAAAAAGTATTTGAGAAACTTGAAAAATTCTTGTCTATTTTTGAACTAAGAAAAAATATAAAAATTAAACATAGAGAACCAAAAGAATATGAAGCAATAATTTTTGGTTATAGAAGGGCAGGACCAGAATTTGCACACGCATTTAAAAATTCGAAAACAAAATTTCTAGTGATCGATTTTAATCCGGATACAATACATAAATTGGAGAAAGCAAAAATTGACTGTGAATACGGAGATGCATCAGATCTAGAATTTTTACAAGAATTGCCATTAAGAGAAACTAAGATAATAATTTCCACAATACCTGAATACGAAACAAATATTCTTATAACACAAGCAATAAGAAGAACAGGAAGCGACGCACTAATTATTATCATTACAGATACTATGGAACACGCCATGAAGTTATATGACTCGGGCGCAACTAATGTGATTTTATCTTACTATCTCGGTGCTAATCATGCAGCGCAAATGATACAAAAGAATGGATTTGACCACAATAAGTACGAAAAAATTAAAAAGGAGCATGTAGAATATCTAAACAGTATAAAAGACTTTGCATTTCAAAGTTAGAGCAATGCTTAAAGTAATAAAAAATAATAGTGCGTTTATTGCAATATTAGTTATCGGCGCTTTTTTCAGATTATCAAAATTGGGATATTCAAACTTTTTACAAGATGAAGTTGGTGCGCAAAATTTTTTATTCGATCATCAGAGTTTTTTAAATTTTTTACTTTCTCGATCTATTGGTCCGGGCGAATTTATTATCTCTAAAATATTCAACTTTTTTTTCTTTGATTATCATCCTGAATTCTATGTGAGACTGCCATTTGCTATAGCAGGAATTCTAATTGTTATTTCTACGTATTCAATATCTTTAAAACTCTTTGATAAACAAACAGCGCTCGTAACATCAGGTTTATTTTCTTTATCAGGGCTTTTTATAGCTTTTTCAAGAATAGTACAATACCAATCATTTTTAATATTATTCGTTTTGTGGTCCTTTTATTTTGTTATAAAAAATAAACCAATAACTGCAGGCATAATTACCGGCGTTGCGTTGCTCCTTCACTATGACACACTCAGTTTCTTAATTCCTGCGTTGTTGTATTATGTTGCTCTTAAAGATTATAAAAATTTATTTAGATTTTTACTGCCGACACTGGCAATCTCAGCGCTATTTTACCTACCGTATGTTCTTCAAAACTACATCGATAATACACTCAACTACATTTTGTTCGATAGGATATCTTCAAACTTTAGATATGATTCGGTCTACCACTCTGTAAGGTTATTAAATATTTTTCACCCAATTGAATTTCTATTCGTTTTATTTATTTACTTCATTTCAGCACAAATAAAATATTTTAAGAATAGATTTATCCTTGCACTTTTTATTGCTGCCTATGTTTTTGTTATAGTTAGAGGAATATTTATTGAAGATCAGCTGCAATTTTTAAAGTATGTTAATACGCTGCTTTTTGTTTTTCTACTCTATAAACTTTTTTCAAATTACAAAAATACAAATAAACCTGACTATTTCTTAATTCTATGGTTAAGCTTTTCTGTTATGACATACTTGGTCTTTTTTTCCAAACCATTAACTCATATATATACTATTTTAATACCGGCTTTTATTATTATAGGAAAAAGCAAACAAAACTTTTTTGTAGTTTCTGTTGTGGTATTAAGTTTATGCTCTTTTAATTACAATGCATTTGTAGAAACAGACACAAAATACCCGTGGCAAAATGAAAAATATATTTTTGGAAATATGAAAACAGAATATACTGAAAAAATATCCGAATCTTTGGGAATAGGATTCGGTTTTCCTTACAACAGAGATTGGAAAAATATTAAAAAGTCAACATCAGGCTTCAATTCTTATGATACAAATGAGCGATATCGAATTACTAAATACTATCTACAGCACCTAAAGTATATACAAGACAAACCTGAAATATATATACATATTTTTTACCCGTATAGCCTCGAAAACGCAGAAAAATACTCGGGAGAGATTTTGGAAGAAACCGAGAATTATAAAATAATCAAGGTTGCTAAGTAACAATTTCTATATCAGCACCGAGTTCTTTATATATTTCAACAATATTGGGATAGCGTCTTTTCAAAATATGCGTACCCTCAATGATTATTTCAACCGGATCTGCTAACGCAGCCAAAAATATCGCCTTACAAGCTTGAATTATAGAAGGTGAAACAACTCGAGATTTTTTAAAGTCAGCAGGGCCTGTGACAATAACACGTTGAGGGTCTGCCACAAAAATATTTGCACCCATCGCATTTAATTGATGAACAAAATCCAATCCTGTTTCATACATCCAATTTTGAATTAATATTCTTCCTTTAGCTTTAGATGCCAAGGTAAGCATAACCGGTAACACATCGACAGGAAACCCCGGCCATGGCCTTGGTGCGAGTTTTGGTAAATTTTCTCCCGCTAAGGGAAACCCTGAGTTTTTTGGATCGATAAAAAGCTCAGTAGAGCCATCTACCTTTATGTCTTTTCCCTCATGAGTGATGCCAATGTTAAATTTTTCAAAGCACTGAATCATACCGCCCACTATGTCGTAATTATTAGAATTTTTTATTGTAATTTTACCCTTTGTGAGCGCAGCTGCAGTAATTAATCCGCCAATATCAACAAAGTCAGGATCTGGTGTAAATTCAGAACCCACTAATCTTTTATTCCCGGTAATTGTAAGTCTGTTAGATCTAATTCCATTAATTTCAGTACCCATGCTGATTAGCAATTCTAATAGCTGACTAACATGAGGTTCAGAAGCAGCTTCGGTAATTACAAATCTGGAATCAACCCCTGCAGAATATAAAATAAGATTTTCAGTAGCAGTAACGCTAGCTTCCATCATCCAAATCTTGTATTCTTTTTTAGGCTTTTTTGGTGCAGTAAAAATCACACAGTCTTCGCTAAAATCTGCTGAAATATCAGCCTTGGTAAAAGCATCAAGATGCGCAGAAATTGATCTTTTTCCTAAGACGCACCCTCCAGGCAAAGGTATTTCAGCCGTACCAAACCTCGCTAACAAAGGCCCGGCAAACAAAATTGAGGAGCGTATCGATCCTGCCAAATCCTTGTCCAATATAAATGAGTTAATATTTTTACACGAAATTGAAATGTTACCCTTGAAATCACTTTCGATCTTAGCACCTAAACTTTTTAATAACTCCAATATTTTGGTTACATCAGTTGTATTCGGAATATTTTTATAGAGGATTGTCTTTTCAGTTAATAAACTGGCAGGCAAAGCAGCCAATATAGCGTTTTTATTGGGAACAGGGGTGACTGTTCCGTAGAGTTTATTTCCTCCTGTAATTTTTAAAGTCTCCGACATAATCAATACTTTTAGAACGAAAAAGGCAAGACTTTGTCACAATGTACTAGTCTTGCCTTTAGGCATATTAATTTTTAATTTCCCACACTGTCAGCTCGTTGTCTTGGAGCACGTAGAGTGTATGATCGACAATGCGCATCTTGTCATAATTTCCGACAAAGATTTGCTCATAATTTCCGTTGGTGCGATCCAATACTGTGATGTAGCCTGAACCTGATGGATAAGCCACAATACTGAAATCATCAGAAAATTGAGGGGACCCATCGATCGGTTTTGCTAATGATATCTGAATATCACCCAGATAAAGATCGTTGTATCCCCATCTGACGATCTCGTTGTGTTGGACATCCGCCATTTGATCTTTTGACAAATCAGTCAGATTCTGCCCAATCAAAGAAGAAAAGGCAAAAGACATCAAAGTATCATTATCAAACCAGTGGCTATGCACGAATAAATTGCCATTTTGAACGCCAACAAATTCGGCAGAAGCATCATTGGTATCCAACACTGCTTTTGTACCTTTTGCATGGTAAGAGATTACCGCTTTCTTGATACCACCACAGGTTTGTGTAAATACCAAAGCGTCTGCGTCATCCAAATAAACCACTTTTCCAGGAAACGACTCGCCAGAAGACGCTTTGTACTCCCAGTGTAAATTGGGCGTACCGTCGCGCGGCCAGTTCCAAACTTCGAGCGCAGAATCATTGCCATGTCTCACAAGCACAACAAACCAAGGATCATTCACAAAGACTATGTCAACGATGCCCGTGATTAATGGTACTGATTCTTTGGCACCATCAATGATCCGAGAGATCGAATTGTCCACCGTATATGTGATATACAGAGCGTGTTGATCGACACCAAATGAATTCACCATTTTGTGCGAGCTCACGTTGGTCACGGTAAACTGCTCTTGCACTTTCGGATATGATTCAAGCCCCATTACGCTTTGCGCATTGGTACTGTCTGAAACCTCAGACACTGGTAGTTCTTCTTCAGTGGACACACACGCAGTCATCAAAACCAACATGATCACAAATAAAAAAAGCCTTTTCATAACAGCCTCCTCAAAAAAAGATGTGTAATGTTGTAGAAATTATATCATTTTCTCCTAGATTTGTATATCGTGGTTCTTCTTGTAGTGACAACCTAAAAACCGCTAAGCTGCTATTTTCCTGGTATAAATGTTACCATAACCAGCGTTTCACCCTCATTATCAGGATCATATTCGATTACCGATGTAGCTAAGTAAAGCATTTCATCATTTGTTGCAAAAAGCACATATGATCCGTTATCCAATCCATGAGCTTCTCTTATCAGCCATCCCCGTTCGGCTTGAGAATAAATTGTAGTACATGCAGCATCATACTCACTTCCGGTATATCTGAGCATCATATAATATACATTTTCTTCAGGAATTAATTCATAATCTACGAGTCTCATGTTTTCCGGTATAGGAAAATCCAATTCCCAATCTGACGGGTAAGCCTTTTCTTCCAGAGGAAATCCAATGTCAGCCACCATACCATCGTCAGCTTTAGGAATATCTTTATCAACTAGGTATAAATCTAAGTTGCAAAGCTTATCAGCATCAGAGGTGGTGTTTTCTGTCTTTTCCAACTCTTTGGTAGCTTTAGCAATTTCCTCGGAAATGGCTGTATCTTTAACCTCATTTTTAGATTTTACATTTTCTCTAAAGTCTTGTTCCGGTTTTCTCATGTCATAAAAAACTAAAACAGCAAACGCAACAGACAGAAAAATTCCAAAGTATATTGGGTTGTCTTTAAAAAAGGATTTCACAGTGATATTTTGTCACGTACACGATAATTATGCAAAAGTTAGTAGCCAAGGTCTTCGTACATACCCATATTAGCTTTATAAATTTGTTCATAATTTCTGACGGCTTTTACATATGAGGAAACTACAAAGCCTGATAAAGTCAAGGTAATAACAGTTATTATAAGAGCTGCGTATGCAGCTGATTTTTTTGTAGGCTCAGTGCTTCTAAAATACTTAAAAAACCAGTAGAGACCAAAGGGAGCTAAAACTAAGCTGAATGAATAAATTTTTATTTTCTCACCCATTGTCAGCGGTTTATCCGCACCATTATTTTGTAAAAGCAGTAATTCTTCTGCGGTAACATACTTTTTGCCGCAACGATTGCAAAATTCTGAGTCATCAGGCAGTTCAGCGGAACAATATGGACATTTTTTAGACATAGTATGATTATAGACTATCTTGTAATTGTTTGACTAAAGGTCATTATTGATGATATGTCTACTATCAAATCATATTTAGGAGAAGATCATGTCTACTGATAATAGAAAACTTAAAATAGATGTATACGGTTGTGGATTTGCTACAGTTGAGTATTCGCACAATGAAGACAGCCCGGCCATGGGTCCTATTCTGGAAAAATTAGTTAATGGGATATCGCAGTGCCGCAGCAAAAATGTAGATCTGCACATAACGGTCCATGAAGAAGGGGTAAAAGAAAAACATCCTGTCATAAAAACAAAAAACCCGATCGTCTTATCAAAAGATCAGCTGCTCAAGATTTACGGGCAAACGAATGAGTGGGACATTGCGAGAAAGATCCTAGCAGAGATACTCAGAACAATTAAAAGCTCGCCTGACGTAGTGAGACTGTACATACACTTTGTAAGATCATCCGGATCATTTTCGTTAAGCTGATTAAGTCAGTTATCTTTAAAAATATAACCAATGCTTCATTAATGACCAACGAATAAGTCACAGTGTTTGTTCTACACAGCGCTATGACTTTTTATTTATTGGCAGCGGTAATGCACAAAAATTAACTCTTCTACAGATTCTCATTGAAAAACTCCACTGTTCTTTGCATAGCAGTCTCAAAATAAGGAGATTCTATGTTATGACCACCCCCCTCATACTCGAACAATTCAATATTTTTACCTTCGGTATCAGCCTCCTTAATCAGATCACGAGAATATCCTATATTTACAACAAAGTCGTTTACAGCATGATGAAGCTGAACCGGCGCATTTAAGTACTTCAAATTCTTCGTCAAAGAAACACCGGTCCAAAAATCGTCATTAAAGTCAACTTCTTCCGCTGCGGTTCTAAGTTTTCTAATTTGATCAGATGCATCTCGGTCAGCTCGTCTTTGTAAATCAAGTTGTGTCGTGTCTCCAGTTTCAGGTGGTACAAAATGTTCTGAATTTTCACCCGTACTATCAGAGTTTATGGGGCTGTCTTGGGGCTGAGAACTTACCGAGTCCGGCTGCCGTACATAACTTGAATCATTCAATCGGTATTCGGCAAAATCCAAATAACTATAAACTGCTCCTGCCCAAATTACACCGGCTTTAAAATCAGTTTCAACTTCCATCGCGCGCAGTGTTAAATTTCCGGCCATACTGTGCCCCCATATACCTATTTTTTCAGAATTCACATAGTCAAGCTTTTGCAGGCTTTTCAGCGCGTTTATGGCATCAATCGTATATGCTGAAGAAAAATAAGAACCTGAGGGTGTACCCTCAGAATCACCATGCCCGCGTAAATCAATTTTAAAAACGACAAAACCGCTACGAGCCAGATAGTCCACATAAGCAACATATTTTTCTGTAGTCTCGTACTGATTTGGAGGAATGTAACCATGATTAAAAACTATCGCACTGTACCCGCCTTCAGGCATTTCTTCAGTCGGAACTGTTAATAAGCCGTAAATTTTGTAGCCATCACTTTTATAGCTGGCGATATACCTATTGTAATTTGATCCGGGAGCAAGCTCCTCTTCAATTTCGATATCACTGCCTTCAAATTTTTGGGAACGGAGATAGTCAATATTGATTGGAGAAACTTGAACTGCAGCTGCATTATTTTTATTGAGTACATCCTCCATGTGGGAAAACATCTCAATAGTATCCCGTTGGTTTATTAATAATAGTGTACCTAAAGTAATTGCAATAATAAAAATGTAGCGCATCTGCAAATTTTAACATGTTAAGATTACTTTATGGCAAAATTAGGTACACTGCTAAAACCTTTTTTAAAAGATACACTGGTGACAGGGTCGGTAATTCTTAGTGGAAGTATTTTTGCAGGGAGCGTAATAAATTATATTACACAAATTTTTATGGGCAGATTTATGTCCATTGAAGATTACGGTACTTTTAATTCACTATTTTCACTGACAATGCTGATAAGCATACCCAGCATCGCGCTGCTGACTTCTCTTATAAAAATCGTTGCAAATTTAAGAGTGAATAATGATTTTGAATCATTAACAAAGATTTATAAAGATGTCACAAAATATCTATTTCTTATCGGAATTTTACTGGGTCTAATTCTTATATTGTTAAGAAATCAAGTGTTGGATTATCTCAATATAAAAAATCAGTTAATCATCTACCCCTTTGTAGGATATACATTGTTTTCGCTTGTAAATAATATACCCAGCGGATATCTTCAAGGTCTTCTGCGCTTTAAAGGATTCGGATTCTACACAATTTTCAGAGCTGTTATCCGCCTGGCCTTTGTTATGGCACTCGTTATTTCAGGTTATAAAGTAATGGGCGCGATGCTGGGGGTAACCATAGGCGCAGCTCTAAGTTATCTCGTGGGAATTTTATTATTGAAGAAAAATCTTAGTATAAAAATCAGCCCTAGTACTAAAAAGCACTTTAAAGAGCTTCTAACCTTTAGCATTGCTGTTTTGGCTATAAAAGCATCTCTTACATTTATTTCTTCTGTTGATCTGGTGCTGGTAAAGCATTATTTTAATCCGAAAGACGCCGGAATTTATGCAGGCCTCACGACCATCGGAAAAGTAATTTTGTTTGGTACGGGGATATTAAGTACCGTAATGTTCACGATAATATCTGATACCGTCGCTAAAAAACAAAGTTATAAAAATAAGCTGTTAGCATTTTCAAGCGTACAGCTACTGATAGTGCTTGCTAGTGTTGCGATATTTTACTTGTTTCCGGGATTTATAACACATACAATGTTCGGCAAAGCATATACGCCTGCAATACAATACCTGCCAAAATATTCCATTGTAATTGGGCTATTTTCATTTGTTAACTTTATATACCAATTTCTGTTGGCAACCGAAAATTCAAAATCATATTATATCTTGTTTATCGGGGTAATTATCCAATTTATATTGATAAATATTTTTCACGACACTTTAGACACTATAATAAACATTAATATATTAACAATGTGCTCTATTCTCGCTGCAGTGATGATTCCTTTTAAAAAAGCCGATTTTAGTTATAATAAGTCGTAGTAGCATTTTTTGGAAAATATATTATGCAGAATCCGAAAATTTCAGTAGTAATGCCTGTTTATAACTGTGAGAAATACGTAGATGAAGCAATTGAAAGTGTTTTAAATCAAACTTTTAAAGATTTTGAGCTGATTATAATAAATGATGGTTCAACAGATAATACGCTAGAAAAAATTAAAAAATATGAAAAAACAGATGAGCGAATCAGAATAATCAATAATGAAAAAAACTTGAGAATTGCCACATCGCTAAATAATGCTATAGATATTGCCCGAGCAGACATTATTGCCCGAATGGACGGCGACGATATTAGCTTACCCACACGTTTTGAAAAACAATATAAATTAATGCAAAGCGATGAAAATCTTGGTGTGGTCGGTTGCAATATGATTACTATTGATAAGGACGGAAAAGACATAGGCATGAGAAGATACAGCACAAATCCGGAATTTTTAAAAAAATCCGTATTCAGATACAGCCCATTTGCACATCCTGCTACTATGCTAAGAAAAAAAGCATTCATAGAAGCAGGAAAATATTTTCCAAGATTTGTACCGGCAGAAGATCTGGATCTATGGATCAGAATTGGCAGAACACATAAATTTTCTAACGTTGATGAGTTTTTATTTAAATATCGGGTTCTAAATTCATCATCAAGCCATAAAAAGCTGGTTAAACTGGAACTTAAAGTAATTTTGTTGAGAATGGTGGCAGTAGCCTATTATGGGTATACGCCAACATTTACGGACGTTTTGTACAACATTGCACAATTATTTACAAGCATTATCATGCCCAGCAAACTAAGATATAAACTGTTTAACTTTTTAAGAGATCATGAACTAATATGATTAAGGTTATTTTGAAAGGCGCTTTAGGAAATCAAATGTTCCAGTATGCCCATGGTAAAGCACTTTCTCTAAAATATAACGTACCTCTGATTTTAGATCTTAGCTTTCTTAGAGCAAGAGTTCCGCTAAAAAAACTAACTCCATATAAACATGCTACATACAGGGACTATTGGTTGGATATTTTTGACATTTCTGACAAACAAACTTCTTTTTTTAATAATTCTATTATTGATACATTCTTTGCGTACCCATTACTGCATATAACTAACAAATTGGGAAACAAGAATTATGTACTTGAAGGCAAAGACCCATATTTTTTTGATGAAAATATTGCCAAAATGGGACCAAATTTACTACTAAACGGCTTTTGGAATAACTATAAATATTTTTTAGAATTTAATTCTATTATCACAAAAATATTTGATACTGATAAATTATTTGATAATCAATTTCTTGACTATGAAAACTATATAAAAAGCAAGAATAACTCGGTGGCAGTCCACATTAGAAGAGGTGATTATATAAACTCCAAAAATAGAAGTGTCTATATGACTCTAGATAAATACTATAGTAAAGCCATTGCTTATATGAATGAGAAATTGGAAAATCCGTATTACTTTATTTTTTCTGAAACAACTGATATTGATGTTGATATAAATACAAAAAATTTTGAGTATGTGAACCCCGAATTCTCAGGATATAAGAATAGATCACACTTTAGATTCATGAGTCTTTGCAATCACAACATTATCGCTAACAGCACATTTTCTTGGTGGGCAGCATATCTTAATAAGAACACCGATAAATTAGTAATAACTCCTAAAAAATGGCATTATCAATATAACTTTGAGAATATTCCGGAATGGATTTCTGTTGAAAACTAAGAACTACAAAAGTCACTTTTCTACGTATATGCCGTAATTATTTATCATAATAGAAATTTAATATATTTGTTGTAGGGCTCCATACTGTAATTGTTCCGTTATGGTTTTTAAAATCTATTAGATTGTTAATTTTATCAGACAATATAGTACCTCGAGAATTGCTAATGCTAAAGGGACTTCCTATTTGCATCGAGTAGTTTTTTATAGTCACAACGTTTGGCTTTGATAATTCTAAATAGCCTCCGTCAGGGTAATCGTAAAATACAACAGCTACTTCAGATTTATCTTTTTCCAATAATTTGATTGATTTAATTTCTTCGGGTAAATAGTCAAATCCTAAAAATATTCTGTCTTTAGGAATATTTGTTATGTTAAATCTATATGAGTACTGTTTTAGCTCATCTGTACATTCTACAAACCTAAAGGATGTTAAAGTTTTTCTTATGAAAGTATCAAAGTTCTTATAATAATAACTGATTACTACTTTTCTAGGGTTAATTCGAGCACACTCTACGTTAAATTCTAAAACATAGTCTTCACCGGGCAGAATTTCGAAGCCAATTAAATCCTGAATCATGTTACTTTCTGTAATTTCTCCCAGTGCATTGTTTGTATCTATTGCTAATAAAAATTCTTCACGAGATAAAAAGTTGAAAGCTACGCTTTCTTGTATTTGTGAGGAAAAATAATCTAAAGGAAGATTATCTATTGTGTCATACTGTGGATGAGAAATTAAATAATTATCTGCAAATAGAATAGGCTCAGACTGAGAAACCATTTCTCCAACGTGAACTCTGCTGTCAACAGAAATGTTTAGAGGTAATGCAATGTAGTCTTGCTTTTTATCAAAGGATAAATAGAGTTTTTTATTTTGCGACAATTTATTAGTTTTATAATTTAAGAAAGTAAATATCAATAAAACACTGATAGCCAATGCAAAATATAATCTTTTGTTGTGTTTTTTAAAAACCGGAAAAGAGCCCTGATTTGAAACAATCGTTACTAAAAATAAAATTCCAAAAAAGAACGCGGTAACCATAACGCTAGTGAGATCATAAAGCATCATCACTAACGATACGGTTATCAGTAAAACAGTGCCTTTTTCACTAAACTTTTTCTTAGATATTCTGTATGAAAAATCAGTTAATATTCCTAAAAGTTCCGGAAGCATACTAAGTATGAGTAAGAAACAAACAAGCATATTTGCAAAAACATATAATAACCGTACTTCGTTGCTATTTTCTAAAAAACTTCTAACATTAGAAAAGTCGAGAGTGCTTGAAAAATAGGAATACATATATCTAAAATCAAGCTGACCAAGATCCAAAATAGAGACAAAAACAAGAGAATAAAAGTAACTAAGCAGCGTAATCAATAATAAAAATACCGAATAATGCCGATAATCATAAGAATTTTTTTTAAATGCGGTAAGTAAATTTATAAAATAATCTGAGGATAGCAATTTCTTGGGGTTAAGAAGTAATGTGTGAAAAAATGGTTTCAACATTAAGTAAATAACCATTATAAACAAGGCACTATACATTAGTTCCACAACCGGATGTAGAAATATATTCTTTACGGTATTCTTTATACCCGATTGAGCTAAAGTCGCTGACAACGAAGTGTCATTTTTTTCAATAATTTTTAAAAAATCAATAAGCTTGGATGTGTAATCATGAAATATCAAATAACTTTCTGGTACTAAAACAGCAAATTTTTCCGTAACGGCATCGTATTTATAATATATTTTATTAACCTCAGAGCCTTCCAATAACAACAAATTATCAGAACTTGAACTAATATTTTGCGGAGAACAGCTTACGTCATCAACCGTATAGTTAGAATCACACACAACTAAATAATTCTTTGCTATTGTATTAAAATTTGTATTATTAATTTGAGAGCTGCCGATAACTGTAATACTGTTTTCGCAACCAGCCATACCCTCCTCACAAAGCTCAAAATCAAATTCGGAAAATAGACTTTTATAGTCCTTAGTAGCTGCATTAGCTTCAGAAGAATAAGCTATAAGCAAAAAAAACAGGCTTGATATTAAAATTGTTTTAGTCTGCCGCAAATACATATTCATAAATTAAAACTTTAACTACACCTAATATGGTTATTACAAAAGACAAAGAAACTAATAGTTCTCCTATGGCCGTGCCATGTAAGATATAAAGCAATAACCCGGCAAATAGTAAAAACAGCCCTAGGGTGAATATCAATATTGTATTTCTCTCAAGAGCAAAAACAAATACAAAAAGCCCGGCTATACTAATGAGAAAATGAAATATAAACTCAAAGCCAAAAAAATAATTAAAACTTAAAAATATTATTAATAAAAGCGTTTTTGCAATATTAATAGAATTAAAATATAAAAAAGCAATTAGAAACAAAACACTTTCAAAAAATATAAGTACTGGAAAATACTCAGCCACGAGTACGCCTTTCATAAACAAATAAAATACTTATTAATGATACTAATACAAAAACACTGATTAGTATACTTACTGCAACATATTGTTGAGGGAAATAATCGACTACAAGAAAATAATTGTAGCTTCCATCTGTATTTTTTTCACAAGATTTTTGAGAACATATGTCATCAACAGGAAGTATCCATCCATTTGCATATCCATTTGTTTTTACGTGAATTGCTTTAGACTCAGAATGATATCTAAAAGGGGCAAAACCTGAAAAGTTATCCTTTGGCTTCTCTGTAAAAAAATAAATTTTCCACCCAGGATGAAACCCATCCAAAAAAGCAAGTAATTCTTTTCCATTCGAATTTTTTACATCTAAAATATATCTATGGTTAGCCAATTTGTTTATTAATATTTCATGCGCTGCTTCATTTTTAGCTGTATTTTCGTAATCAAAGTCAACTTTTGAATTCTGTTCCGCTGCAACATATGCAACCGATTTGGAGTCACCGTTGTTAACCAAATCATGAATTTCTTTAGCCTTTTGAACGCCTTTTACTTCATCTGCCATATAAAATCTTGGCTGAAAATAATCATCAGATACCCTAAATACCTTTAGTTTGTTGTAACCGTCCAGATATTCTCCGTATTTGGTATCGATCAGGTCATTACATCTATACAAATACTCATAATTTGTTATGTCACAGCGCTGGACAATATATCTAATATTTAAAAATTTAATTATTTCAAAGTTTCCTTTGTCGTAAAACTGCCAAAGAGCTTCTGCAGTATCGTTAAAAGTTCTCGTATTTTGAGGATAATGAATTGAAGGTTTTGTTAGTAGCTTTTCAAGCATATCAGGCCCTTCATAACCATTTTCAACATTTACTCCCGGTAAATAGGTGCCGTAAGTCTTTCCCGGAAGATGTAAAATCCTATATTCGTCAGAATCTTCGTTTACCAGGTCTGCAAATTTAGAATATTCAGAAGGAATTCTTGTGATATTACTGGGCATCTGGCCTTGAACTACCTCGCGTAATGCAATACCTGTCAATAAAGGAAATCCATATATAGAAATAATCAGTAATACGATAAATACAAAAAGTAGTCTTTGATATTTTTTCTTTGTAAGAAAGGTTAGAAAATAATAAGAAGAAACCGCCAACATCACGGAAAGTGCCATCACAACGCCACTACCGAATTTGTTACCCGGACTGCGGAACATATTAAACAGAGGTAAATTCTCGTAAAGGTAAATAAAATATCCTTCAAAGGGAGACTTAGTTCCTTTTGAAAAAAGTAATGAAATAAAAAGAAGAAATACAGCATAAATAAAAACCATTTTGTGATTATTGTTTTTAATTTTAGAAAAGAATAACAATGCGGAAAAAGAAAATATTACTAATAGCGACCATAGGCTTCTTACTATTATGTTCAAATAATATGGGAAAAAAGAATGGAAAAATCGCCCGTGCCATTCGGCATCGATCGTCCATTTCATAAATAAGAAAAGCCTTCTGGTTAGACCTAGGGGCTCAGCAGTTAAACTTACATAGTTAATACTCTTATCACCGGCATTTATAAACTCCTGTGAACTGGAAACCATTGTCTTAAAATAGGGAACTATCCACCATAAATTTACTAAGAATGCCACTGCTGCCATAACAATTACAGCATATAATAAATCTAAAAAGTTTTTGCTTGAATTGCCTAGAAAAAAAGCTACAAATAAAAGTAATATAAATCCCAGCCCAGCAAGAGCCAGCATATTAGGCGGCGTGGCCTGCCCAAAAATTAAAAACAATAAGCCTGCTTTTACCCCATTTATGAAAGGATGGGCTTCGCCGACCAGGACATTCCATAATAAAACTAAAACCAGAGGAAAAAGTGCATACATGGGACCAACGTTTGTGTAATGCCCTGCATGCCAAAGTAAGATTAAATACAAATTAAGCGAATATAAAAAAGCGCCTAAAACAGATGCAATATAAATGACATCTTTTTCCTTATTTGATTTTGAGGAAAATCGGTTTACTAAAACAACCTTTAAAAAGAAAAACATAGTAATATATGGCAAGGTAAATATTATTGTGAAATATATCTTCTGACTTTGTTGAATCGAAAATCCAAGATAATCGAACATTAAAAATTGCAGTGACCTAACAGAAGAAATTATATTCATACCTCCGTCAGAACCTAACCAATCACGAGACCATGAACTCATAGTTGAAAAGGCATCTGCTCTAGCAATAAATGGGCTTTGATCGTGAATATAAAAAAAATGATCTTTGCCCATTCCGCGAAACCAAAATAGTGAGGTAAACAACAGAAACACAAAAAATATAAATGGCAATTTTGCTATTAGTTTGTCATAAAATTTGTTATGCATTTTTTTATTTTATTTTAGAGCAGTAAGATCCTTACCTAGAAGGGATTCTAACAGATTTATATCATCTTTAAATGTTGATTTAAGCAGCTCTTTTGTGTCAGCGCGCATCTTCGGGTAATCGAATTGGCGTTTGTTAAATTTAGTATATATATTGGACAGAAAGGCGCTGCTAATTAAACTTCGAACAAATCTTGAATATCCGAGTTTTTCAAGCTTTTTTAATGTGCTATTAATAAAATCAGCCAAAACTTGAACTCTTACAGTCTTCGCATGATTTACATTTTTTCTTAAACTTTTAGGAATAAACGCTGAATCGACTCCAATAAAGTTACAAACATCAGAAAATACTTTCTCGGGGTTATCCTTGACTTCATTCAATAAAATGACTTTAATATTCTCTCTGGGAAAGATGTCAAAATATGGCTTTAATTGTTTGTAAAAATATCCTCTTTCAATATATTCAGGATCTACTTTTAGAGCATCTTCAAAGTTATCAGGCACGGAGCTGGACTCGTAGTTTGCTTTTTTCCACCAATACAATGAATATGCTAAATCTTCAGGCTTTCTTAAACATACAAGAATTTTTATATTAGGGTAATGCTTTTTTATTAAGCCACAGGATTGATTAAAATACATATAGTGAGTTGAAAATTCTCCTAATTTGCGTTTTTTCTGTGCTTTTGAAAAATATTTTGAATACCACTCAAAACCCTTATCATAATTGCTATCGTAGCCCTCCCAGTCAAAAAAACATATTTCCTTCTGATAAGGTATAAATATTTCAGGATGCTCTTGAAGACATTCGGCTAACCATGTGGTTCCGCTTTTAGCGGCACCTATTCCTAAAAATGTTAGATCAGGTTTTTTCATATATTTGTGCGGCAGCTAACTGCTTGAACAATTATACAATTATTTAGTAAAGTGGCCAAAAGTTAACAAGTTCAGAGTTTGTAATAAGAAGCATAAAAAGTATAATAAACTTTATATGCTGCAAAAAATTAAAGACAGTGTCGAAACAAATGGCTGGAAAATAACACTAAGATTAGTCAAAAGTACAATTTTAAAAAAAATTAACTCAAGGGTCAGCTACAGCCAATATGGGGAAGATTTAATAATTGACAAGCTGTTAAACCTTAAAGATAAGGGTTTCTATATAGATGTGGGCGCATTTGATCCTGAAAGTTTAAATAATACAAAGTTATTTTTTGATCGCGGATGGAAAGGCATTAATATTGATCCTAATCCTGACACAATAAGAAAGTTCAATGAAAAAAGACCGAGTGATACCAATTTAAATTTTGGCATTGCGAATAAAGAAGGAACGCTAAAAGCAGTATTATTTGAAAATTGTAAAAGCTATACTTTATCAGAAAAACTGATTAAACAACATGAACAGGAACAAACTAAAGTAATCAATTCCATAAATATCCCGGTAAAAACATTAAAATCAATTTTTACAGAGTATGTCAAAGATGTAAAAGTAGATTTTATTTCTATTGACACAGAGGGCTTGGATCTACAAGTTCTCGAAGGAAATGACTGGGAAAAATACAGACCGAAGGTAATTTGTGTGGAAACTTATAACGAGCAAGGAGAAAATATTGATTACAGACAAAGAATTCATAATTTTATGGAAAAGATTAAATACAAACTCGCTTACGACACCGGACTCAATAGTATACTTATAGATACACGAAATTAACTATCTTTTATTATTATAAATATTTAGTATTTGAAAAACACGATGATGATATGTATGGGCTTCATTGACTTTCTTCATACCGGCTTCAATTATAGGCAGTCTTTTTTCAGGATTTTTTATGAAATAATCAACTTTTTCAAACCAATCTGAAGTGTTTTCTGCAATTATCAACTCTTGATCGTTAAAATACCGCCTTATTGCCTTTACATTATCGCAAATTTCGAAACCGCCTGAAGCTATAATATTAAATGTACGTTCGTTAAAATCAGAACCGTATTCACGCTGGTGATCTTCATGAATATTGGGGGAAATTATCGAAGAAGTATATACTTTGCGAGCGGCATCCAAAGGTAAAGTTATCTTTCTGACGCCTTTCAACATTTCAATATTTAGAAACTGTCCGGCTTTCTGAACATACCCTAATAATCTGCTAGTTAAATCCCAGTCCCCTCCGTAAGTTTTAACATCGTATTTTCCCATTAAGGGAATTAGATGTTTTTTAATATATGCCCGTTTCGAACCTAAATAACTGCCAATATAGGAGATATCCGCTTTATACTTTTCGTCATAATCGGGAAAAAAGTTTTTTTTGTTGGCAGCTAAAATTATTGTGTGAAAGGGATAACCTGTTGCTTTTGTAAAACCTTCCATAGAGCGGTCATCCTGTTCAATCCATATAAAAAATACATCGCCGGCTAATCCTTTTTTAATAAGATCGACTAAATACGAGTCGTTTTCCAAATCACCGCCTGCCATCTGGCTACTTTGCTTTTTCCAGGGAATTATCTGGTTGAAAAAGACCATTCCCCTTTTTCTGTGTTTTTTCAAAAGCTCCAAATCCAAAAATTTCAAGCTGTAACGATGCAGTGAAGAAATAAAAATATCAGGTTTATATTCATCTAAAATTTTTTCAAAATTACCAAAATCTTTTGATGTATAAGCTCTAAATTCATGACCTAAATCCAAAAAGGCATCTTTGTAGCCTTCATATATAAATCTCGCGGCGTAAATAGATTCTAAAGATGGTATGTTGTATAAAATTTTCATTTTCTCGTAAATAAAAACAGACCGCACCCATAATTTAATTTGCTAAATTTTTCGGGTTTCTGATTTTCAAGATAATTTCCGTCATCATCGACTACACTAAAATCAAGGAGTTTTAAATCAAAAAACAATTCAATAATTGTTAATGGAAAAAACACACGATGCGCATTAAAATAGACCGCTTCTTTACCGATTGGTGTAGAAAAATAAAGAAGTCCATCAGATTTTAACACGCGCTGTAATTCACTGACTGCTTTTTTATAGCTAAGAGAATCAACCGGGTCGCCATATCTACCCAAGCCTATGTGCTCTAAAACATGAAGACAAGATAAAGAGCTCACACTATTATCTTCTAATGGCAAGTCTGTAATATCACCTCTCATAATTTTCAAATTTTTCAGTTTCGTATCTACAGGACGATAATCGATAAAAGTTGTGGGTACAATTTTTGATAAGTAGCCGCTGAGTTCATATGTGGAGGCAATGTCAATATGAGATTTTGGCTTCCTTTTTAGAACATTTTCAAAAACCCAAATCTGCTGATAAAAATAATGGGCATCGAACGGGGTAAAATTTTTCTTGTCATGCAGTTGCGGAAATATATTAGTTATCTTGGGAGTGATTTCTGATGTCATATAGAATTTTATATAATCTCTAAAAAACCAAATGTATCCCTTCAAGCCATAAACAAATTTTAATAAATCAAAAAATGGGGCTGTAATTCTATAAAAAAAATATAATGTGTTTTTTGTTTTTCCTTTAAGCTTTTTCATATTATAACCAAGGATGTTCAAAATGGAGTTTATCCAAATAAGTATATTCTAATTTCATAAAGTAGAAAAATGCGAGCTGTCGAATTTTTGTGGGCATTTTATAGTCCGGGCAATTTACAATACTTTCAAAGTATCTTCTCATATAAAATGTGTTGCTCCAAAAAAATGGAAATTTCGAATATGTAAGATCAAGGTTGCGAAGCTCGTTTAATACCCGGCTAAAATCATGTGAAATAGCAGAATCAGAGGTAATTTTTGTTAATACAGAGGAATCGCACATTCTTAATGTTTTCAGCTCATACAATCTAATATATTTTGGTCCGTAAAGAGCATTTAATAATAATGCAAAGACATCCAATTCTTTTCTGGTTTTATTCAAATGCATACCATTTAGCTCAAACTGCTCCATAAATTCCCATATAACAGCTTCTTTTAGAAGTATCCGCTCATAAGACGTAATATTTACTCTTGGCTCAATTTTCATTAAGCCATTTTTCGTAAATATTGCTTTTAGTTTTCCGTCATCCGCATATTTGAAACCATGATGAGATAGAGAGCTAATAGTTTTTTCAAAATCTTTTTTTCTAACAAAAATGTCAACGTCGCCATCAGCGACCTCACCAAACATTCGATCTGTTTTAAAAAGAGAAAAATCAATTGAGTTTTTATTGAGCGCTGAAGACATGCCCAATAAAGTGTTGTGGTAAATATTTCGATATTCATTAGCTTTAATCCTGATTTTATTTGCATATTCGTTATCGCCTATTCCACTTTGAGAAATATAGTAATTGGCCAGATTGTTGCGCGTAAGATATTTCCAAAAGGAGTAATCATTCTCATATTCATTTAACCGAACAAATTCTTCAATTAATGATTTGTTAATTTTTGCAAAATCAAGCTTCATAATTTCCACTTAAGTATTTTAATACGTGCTCATATACCTGCTGCGTATTATTTTGAGCTGTATCTATCAAGTATAGCTTATATTCTTCAGCAAGTTTTTTGTAAGCATTGTGAGCTTTTTCAAAAAATTCTAGGGAATTTTCAGGCTTGCGCTCGTAAGATATTTTTGCAGGACATATCAAACAAACTTCATTTTTATACCGGATAATAAAACGTTTAAACACCTCTCTCCAAGGCACACGGTAATAATCAAAGCTAACAATAAAGTCAAGAAGACTTCTATCAAAAATCAAAATAGTGCTTGGATAAAATACTCGATAAAAAACTGATTGGATAATGCCGTCACTAAAGTGAAAAAGTGCCCAGTAAAAAGGCTTTCCCTTTTTGCTTGCTTCAATAGCCCGCTCTCTGTTCTTATCATAATTTTCAGGTGTTTCTTTTGATTTTTTAAAATAGCCTACCAGTAATAAGAATTGATATAAAAACGAGTTGTGGTAAAAATGTACAACTTTTGCGGAATAACCCAACTGATTAATATATGTAGTTAAGTTGCCGGATAACGTTGTCTTGCCGGTGCCATCAATTCCTATCAAAGCAAGGCTTTTTGACTTTTTTAAGTTGTTCTTTATTAGAAGTGCGTCTAACGCGTTCTTAACTACGCTCTCAGGCTCGGCTGAATTCTCCAAAATAATGTATTTATTTAGGCTGGCAAAATCTTCGTACGCGAGCATAATTTGTCTGTAGGCAGACTCATTATTACCCGAATGCGCCATCCAGTGTTTATTTGATTTATTCCTGCTTTTAATATCCTCAAAGGATGTTTTTATAAAGAACGCTAAAAACGGTTTCGGAAAATGCAGATACAAGAAACTTAGTATTCGACATTTAAAGCGGAAATTATTCTCAATAGTTATCAAGTAATCGTATATGTATCTGTCTTTTACCAGTACAACATCATATTTAATATAAGTATAGTAAAAATAAGTAAAAATAGTTTCTATATAGACAATTGTAGAATAGCCAATTATGGTTAAATAATCTTTTATGGAAAAGGTACGGTCTTTGTAAAAATTTTCTACTACATTTGTTTTCATCGTGTCTGTCGATTTAAATAGCATTTTAAAAATCTTTAATAGCACAAAAGTATCTTCTTCTTGCACAACCACTCGATAACCGCAGTTTCTTACTTTTTTAGCAAACCTATTTATAATGGTAGATTTTCCTGAACCGGAAGAACCACTAAAGGTAACAATCATGGACTAATTTTCTTATACATAAGAGGAAATGTAAAATAGTCAGATACCAATACAATCACTGTATAATAAAGTTGCACTATGAATTTTTTAAGCAAATACATTATTTACAACTACAATGATATGGCGGCACATTTAATAAAAGGGCTAAGCGTACACACTGGTGATTTTTTATATTATGGATATACCAACAATAATTTCAGCACTAAATTCAATATAAACCCAATAACCACAGCTATAACTGATTTGTTTTGGAAACTATTCGACCCGATTACAGCAAATAATGTACTTGTTACGCTTGCTTTCATACTAAACCTATTCCTCGGGTATAAACTGTTTAACTATATTACAAAGAAAAAATCAAAATATTTAAGTCTGCTATATAGTATGACATGGGCTCTATCTCCATATTTTCTGTTCCGTGTTATGGCGCTAACAGTAGATCTCTATTTCGTGTTTGTTTTTCCTATCCTTTTATTTATGCTTTTCTCAAAAGTTAAACCTTTTTATTTGGGTTTCTATAATCTGATAGTATTTTTGTTATCTGTCTACTATGGATATTTCGCATTCTTAACCATTGTGTTATGGATGGCGTCAGAATTTATATATAAAATCTCTGTTGAAAAAATTTACGATATAAAAAGCGAATTCAAAAAAGTCGCGTCATTTTTATTACCATTATTAATTGTTATGCTGGGGCTTTATGGAAATATTATTTTGGCAAACATAAAAATTAGCCCAAAATATAAAGAGCCTACAAGAATAGATCGAATCAAATCAAAAACCGTTTTTAGACCAATTGAGAATTTTTACAACTTTAGTCTAAGACCTTGGTATTTCGCAATCCCTCCAAAAAGCTCATTGTTTTTTTCTGAATTGTCAAATTCTCTTTATGAGAAAATTGAAAGCACTGATTATTATCTGGCGGATGATTACCATGACAGCGAAATGGGCGGCAGCTTTTTGGGATGGCCTTTTTTAATTGGCTTGGTCGTTCTTAGCTATTTTATTTTAACTAGAAAATTAATAAACAGAGAAATAACAGTCGCCCTTATAGTTCTTTTATTTCTTTTTGCATTTACAGAGCCGCCCAGTTTTACATTATCCGGTCATGAGATATATACCCCCTCATATCTTTTATACCTGCTCGTTCCCGGGTTTAGGGTAATTTCAAGATTAGCAGTAGTAATATTTCTGATTACAACTTTACTTAATCTGGCAATCCTGCAAGAAGTTAATAACAGAAAATTAAAAAATGTAATAGGCACTTTTGTATTTTTAGCAAACTTTTTTGTACTGTCGGTGAAGCTTCCGATAATAAATGTAACTAATCCTCCTGATAAATACAAAGACCTGTCAGAAACCTCAAACAGACCTGAGGTTGTACTGGCACTTCCAAATGCTGAATATGAAGATACTTTCTGGATTTTGTACTATAAAAAATATTTATATAACCCAAGAGGTTTTATAAATTCAGATAAAAAGTTTGATGCGGATATTTTTACAAATAATCTGGTTGAAAATGATCTAAATAAACTAAGTATGCTGGGAATTGATACAGTCATAGTCAGCCATAACAATCAAGACAGCAATGTTGATTTCTCGAAGTTCATGCAAAACTTTTATATATATAAAGAAACAGTAAATTATACAATCTACAAAAAAACAGAATAATTGCTAACTTTACTATAAGGTGTATAATTCGGTGGAAAATATATTCCGGAGGTAAAAGTGGCAACAAGTTTGAAGAAATTTAGGCTTTTGTTCGTTGCGTCGATCATATTGGTTCTGTTGGCGGTTGTAGGATTATATCTGGTATTTATCGCACCTGCAGGGCATCAAAACCAGCCGGAGAGCCCATCCAATACAACAGAAAGGCTTTCAAAAACAGGCTACATCATTGCTGCAAGTTTTGAGATTCAAAATACTTCGGTGTCAGATGTTATAACCTTCAAACCCGAAGAATTTCTGGACGTGTTGGATAATATTCCGAACGATGCAATCATCTTACAGGCGGATTGTCTTTCAGAGAATTATATAGATATTTCTTTATTTCAACCTGAAAGAAAAATGATTAGTATTTTGTGCGGAAATAATCCTAAAGGTTTCGTCATTTACATTTACAATGAAAAAAAGGGAATTGAAACCTAAATCAATAAGCCTTAGACAATAAAAAATCTAAGGCTTATTTCATTCACTATTCGGAAATCTTAGATAGTTAATTTAATTTGGTTGTCCATGCTTCAATAGCAACCTTGGCATTTTCCGGGTCAAGTTTTTGCATGGCAATGCCCATTTGCACCTGCACATAATCACCTACACATAAATCCTCTATACCGATCATTGCCTCGCGAGTTTGTCCCGGATATTCCACCAATGCTTTTCTGCCATCTATTTTTATAATTTTTCCTGGTATTGCTAAACACATAAGTTGATTGTAACACTAGTTATTGAACAGCTGTTAGCGGTCAATCTATACTTTAAATATTCTATTGAAAGTTTTTATCTTTAAATAAGTCAGATATACAAACAACATAAATTTCTTAACTGTTGATGAGTCTAAGATATATTACTATTGAACTTGAGCACTTTTATGCTAATTTGACATAAAAAAGAGCATTGACCTATAATACGCATAACACACATTACAAAGGAGTCCTCATGTTAACAAATAGATTGATGCTGATTGTGTTATGTGCTCTATTAGTAGGCGCATGTGCAAATCAAGATGCTGAAGCATTTCAACCACAGTATGAAAATGTAAATGTATCTGATTTTTTTGATGAGAACATGGTGGTTGTATCTTACAGTGATCAAACACTTACGCTTGCGTCAACAGACGATCATACCCAACACGCATTCAAAGCAGCAGACACACTTGTTAGCTACTCAACCACAACTAAAACAGGTATCTCTCTCTGGGAAAACAATTTCCTATCGCACTCGTATGTAGGTAAGCTGGAAAACATTCTGGAAGTACAAATCAAAAAGACGATAACTATCAGTCCCTATTCAGAGGATGAGCCGCTAATCGTACTTCAGGAAAAATTCACAGCTGGACCTTCCGATGAAATAGTAAATCGAGCGTGGGATCGTTTCGCAAAAATGGCTACAGATCTTAATCAACCGGTACGCCTAACTGATGCTTATGTAGAGTTTGCAGAAAAACAGGTAGATGCTTTTGATCGCTGCACAGCAATGTATCTGGGGAGCAAAGTTATGAAACTGACTGTACCTGAGATATGCTCGGCAAAAGACGAGTATTTATGGGATAGCAAATACTTCTCTGTCGGATTCACTACTGCCGAAAAAGAACTATGGTGCGGCGCGTCATTCACAAACACATTCACTGTAACAAAAGTTGAAAATATTGGGGCTTCATCAACATACTACTGGCCCTACTATTTTAAAGCAGAAGATGCATCTTCCCGGAATAATACTGTTTATGCTGAAAACATGATGTTGGTTACAGTCAGAGATAATCGGGAAAAAAACACGTACATTCATGTGTATCTACCTTATGGAAGTACGTTATCAATGACCGATGGCGAACTTAAGCAAGGATACAATCATCCTATCACTACAGAGTATACAGTGCAGGCTGTTTGCGAACTACAAGAATAAAAATATACAAAACACAAGAGTAGAAAAACCAACTACTCTTGTTTTTTTTATTATTTAGAAACTATAAGTGTCGTTATTTACTAAATTATGGAAAGATTAAAAAATAAATTTTTTGTAGACCTTTTATTCCCAGGTTGATATTATGAATGGTATGGATGAAAAGTCTGCCGAAAATTCCAAAAAAATGTCTATCGGATGGTTCTCTTTTACCTGCTGTGAAGACAGCACTATTTTGTTTACAGAACTTCTTAACGACAATTACGACACTTGGAAAAAGCTAGTCGATTTTAAACACGTCAAAGCCCTCAAAACCAACAACTCTCTTGAAAATTTAGATGTAGCTTTTATTGAAGGAGCAGTTTCGTCACCGACTCAGGAAGCAGAAGTCAAAAAGATAAGAGATAACTCAAAATATGTGGTTGCTATCGGTGCCTGTGCTTGCACAGGTATGCCCTCTGCCAGCAGAAATGACTTTAAAGATGAGCAAATCAACGAACGTATAGAGTGGTATTTGAGTCATTTCGATTACAGCGACAAAGTTCGTAAATTGGAAGAAGTCATTAAAGTTGATGATAAGGTCGAAGGATGCCCGATGAATCCAACAGTGTTTAACGAAATTTTAATGAAATATTTAAAAATTTTTGAGGTGGTTTAAATTATGCATTCAGGTGAAATTACATTAGACAGTATAACTAAAATTGAAGGAAACGCAGGTCTACGCGTTACCGTTGCTGACGGTAAAGTTACTGATTTAAAATTTTTAATTTCGGATTATCGAAGATTTTATACCGAAGCAGTTAAAGGTAAACCCTATATTGCAGCCTCTTCATTTTTATCAAGAATTTGCGGAACTTGTTCCGTATCACATTTATTTGCTTCTTTGGAGGCTATAGAAAAATCACAAGGCATTGAACTTACACCACAATCAAAAATTTTACGACAGCTTGCTTATGACGGCTTGATGATTAGAGACCATGCCTTACACCTATACTTTTTCGTATTGCCCGACCTTTTGGGCATTGATTCTATATTGGAAATTTCCGACGATCACGATGATCCGGCGCATGTTTTACTTCACGATTCGTTTGACATTAAAAAAGCCGGAACTGAAATTACCGATGTGGTAATTGGCGCAGCAATACACGCACCATATCCCACGGTAGGCGGTTTTATAAAAACTCCTGACCAGACTAGATTTCCTGATCTAGTTGAAAAGCTGCAAAAAATCAGACCTCAAGTTATTAGGGGAATAAAAGCCTTTGCGGATTGGAAAGAAGAGTTGATTAGAAATTCAGATTACATGTGTATTCGCGGAGAAAAAGGATTTAATTTTATCGAAGGAAAAGTCACAAATTCTACCGGCAAAGTAGTAGAAGAAGCTCATTTTCACGATTTTTTGAAATCAGTTGTTATCCCCTATTCGCAGGCTGAAGGATATGTATTTTCTGATGTTCACGAGGATTATTTAGTCGGATCTTTGGCAAGAATTAATTTTAATAAAGACCAGCTTCATCCCAATACAAAAAAAGATCTGGCAGATATTTTAGAAAAATTTCCGTCAAATAATGTATTTCATAATAATCTTGCACAAGCAATTGAGATTTTGCACTGTGTGGATGATGCAATAGATATCTTACAAAATACAAAAATCGAGCAAGAAAAACCAACCAGACAACCGCCAAAGGCCGGAATTGGCGTTGGAGTAGTGGAAGCACCAAGAGGTATTTTGTATCACTACGCAGAAGTTGATGAAAAAGGGATGATAGTAGATTACGATGTTATCGTACCCACGGCACAAAATCAGATAAATATAGAAAACGACCTGAAAAAATATTTTAACGAAAATATTGAAAAAGACCAAACAACCTTAAAACTTGAAGCAGAGAAAATCATAAGAGCATATGATCCGTGCATGTCATGTGCTACAAATTTTTTGGTGATGGAATGGATTGAAGACGAGTCACCAAAGAAGTGAAGTAACTCGTCCTCTATTTCATGAAAACAAACCAACTACTATCCAGATTGAGATCAACAAAAGAATTGTAAAAATTGTTGCCAGAGTTATGGGTTTAAATGCAAAGTATCTGTACTTTTTGGCAAACATTTTACATTGCAGAAAGTCATCCGGACCGAAAACTTTTGCTTTAAAGATATCCGGTGTAAGCCCCCCGTCTTCGGTTAGGTATTCATTGGTCAACAAAGTCGCCAGATGATATTCATTAGTAAATATCGTTACAACTTGAAGGATTTTGATACCCATGTACGCTCCTTAACTTGCTTTTGTTGAGAATAATATAAAGACGAGATTTAGGTAAAACCTCGTCTTTTTTGCCTCACAATAGGTGTGTAGTCAAACATAACAATAAAAGCGTGATCGATAATCCCAAAACAAGTAGCTGGGTATCAGTAAGCACTAGAAATCCGCATTTTTGTGCAAACTTTTTGCATTCTGATATTTTTTGCTCCCCCCAGAACAACTTCACCTGATCGGGATCTTCGGTAAGGTGTGCATCCTGACCTAACCATTGGTCTCTGAAAGGATGCGTTGCTGCGATACCGGTGTTATCAAAAGGGGCCAAGCCAATTAAAAGAATTCTCATTCTTCCTCCTATCCGAAGATTATGGCTAGAAGCGCAACTATCAAAACCATTGCACTTAAAGTAACCTTAATTAGTGTTATCGGACAAAAGGCAAGGTAACCATTTCGAAATGCAAACATTTTACAATCTCGAAAAGCTTGCGCGCCGACAAATTTCGCAGCTTTGGCATAATCAACAGACAACGTGCCCTGGCTACTTAGCCATTTCCCTGAAACTAACGATTCAAGATACAACGTACTGCCGCCATCATTACATATTTGTAGAATGCCCATAGCTACCTCAAATTGACAACTAGCAGAACAAGACTGATTACAAACGCTACTGAAGGAAACCACATATACGCAACATATGGCGGAACCACTATGTATTTATGCAATTTCCAAGCCAATCTGACTATGTCAGCCTTCACAACCGTCGGGGCAATCGACAAGATATCAGCCCATTGAGGATTGGCTACTATCGTACCTTGGGTTGTAACCCAGCCACCTCCAAAGGGCAATGAAAGCGCCAACCGGTTAAATTGCCACGGGTGCTGATCAAAATATACTAGCCTCATGACTACCTCCTATAGAATGATGTGATATTAACCAGATAATAGCACTTTTTAGATCGGCAGGCATCAAAGGTCAATGAGTATAGATTCTACAGATGTAATAATTTGTCCAAGTGATAAAAACGAATCTGTTGGAATGCCAATAATCAATATTTCAGAAATTTTTCCCAGTTTAGTTAAATATTTAAGCTGAAACCCCAAATCGAAATCGTGAGCAGAAAATCTCGGTGATGTTTTAACTTTTTCGAGTTCTTTTTCCGTGAACAAACAGACTTTATCAACCCCTATAATATTGTCCATAATAACTACCTTTTTTTCATCAGGCTCAAAATCCTGGTTTGGCTTTACATAAACAAAGTCAACTTCGGGAATTGTAATATTTTTTGAGATATTTATCGCGAGATTATCAATCGCAAGATCTTCATTTCCAAAAACATAGACTTTCATATTTAATTATTCTACCCTATATGTACTTATGAATACTAAAGCGCTACAACTTGCATCACGTTTTTCTTTGCCTCCAAATTCTTTGGGTTATTGCGGCCACAATACCGCACCTGAAAAATTTAATTCATGCGTAATCAATGGAAACTGCGCAGGTGTTGAGGAAGAATTGGAAAAATTCATTGTGTTACATCCATATTTGAAAACTATCGCTGAACTAACAGGTAAATCAAAATTTGACCATGAAGTTATTGAAGCATATACAATCGGAAATTCCCTATTAGATAAGATTCCTGAAAATGGGTATGCAAAACTGTTAGATAATTTTCTTGAGCAGGGTGTACCTGACTTTTTTGTAGAACAATTACGTACGGAAATTCCAAAAAAATTTATACCAACCCACTTATTTCAAGTCTTGCATGTAGGTGTAGGACGGGCAAGCGGTTCGGTACCTTTCAATTTAGACTCCGCAAATAATTGTATGGTGAGATGGGGCAATATTACAAAAGTTAATAATAGCGAGTTAACAGTCGTACTTAATACACTTGAAGGAAATTTAGAAAAAAAATCATTAAAAATAATAAATAAGCATGAAACTCTGAATTTTAATGAGGGATTCACTCCCAAATTAAAAGTTGGAAGTACAATAGCAGTACATTGGAATCAGGTTATAAAATCTTTAACCGAAAAAGAAGTAGAAAAAATTGATTATTGGACTAACAAAGTTTTGTTAATTGTCTCTAATAATTAATATACTGTTAAAAAACCGGCATTCTATTTTCTTCGTATTGTTCTGCAGCAGAATTACTTTAAACTACGAGGTTTTATAAATTACAGGATAAGCTCAAATTGACAACTCAAAAAGATCATGACAAACTTACATATGCCTAAACTAAATTATAAAAAAACAAAATCCAAAAAATCATTTATTTTATACACTTTGCATCTGCCAATATTAGTGGTGTTTGCAGGAGTATTGGCGCTAACCACGTTTTTCTCTTCTACGGTTACAGAATTTGCTACTAAAATGAAGACTGAAAATAATAAGCTGGGCTTTGTTCTGGGAGATGATGACGATGACCGAGACGATGACGAAGACGAGGATAAAGACGATGACCGTGACGATGACAAAGACGATGACCGTGACGATGACAAAGACGATGACCGTGACGACGACGAAGACGATGACCGTGACGACGACAAAGCATTTTATAACTTTAACAGCGATGCTAAACCATATGAAGATGACGACGACGAGCGAGATGAAGAAAAAGAAATTGAGGAACGTGTACAAAATGCAGATGGGACTTTCTCTATAATAAAGAGAAAAATTGAAGATGACGGTAAATTTAAGTACGAAATAAAAACATATGATGCTAACGGTAATAAAATAAGTGTAGAAAAATACGAAAGCGACGATGATGATGAAAAGTCGATGGTTAAAATATATGATGAATTCGGTAACAAATTGAGCGATTTTAGACTTAGGACAGATGATGGTAAAAGATTGGAATTAAGATTAAAAGAAGGTGAAACTGAGCTATCAAGAGTTAGATTTGATGTGGATAAACAAGAACTATTAGTCAGAACGGACAATGATGAGGAAATTGAAGAAGAAAACGAAATGGAAAACGACTCTAGCGATAATAAATTAAGAATAAGATTACTCGGAGACAATTTCATTCTTACCAGACAGGGCGTAGATGCCATATCTAAGTTCCCACTGACCATTAATGACGAGGATGGAACTATTTTAATTCAAACACCATCCGGAGAGATTAAGTTAGGAGTAATGCCTGATACTCTGGTTGAAAATGCTAAAAATTCTGAAGATGTGGATGACATAGATTCACTCGAAATTGAGCCTGACGATGATGATGAAGATGAACTATATATGAAGCTAATGGGAACAAAATCAGAACGCCTATTAGGATTGTTTAAAATAGAAATTCCTACAGTGTTGATTTACGACGTAGAAACAGGAGATTTTTTAAGGGAAGAACCCGGCACACTGATTACGAGAATACTGGCATTGTTTAGTTTCTAATAAGAGATATAAGAATAGAGATTGTTAAAAGCCTTCCACACTGTAAGGCTTTTTTTCCACATACTATCTTAGCTGTGCAATAAAAAAGTGTTACAAAGTTTACCTCTACCTATTTGGATACTAATTGAATATGCAGCTGAAATTAACCCTATACCACTAAGCAATATATAACGGGATAATATTTATAAAACTATTAAGCGAGAGTCTCACTCAATGATAAAGCATAATATGGAACTAAATATATTCCGGGCTACGCTCTCTGATCAGCTTTTTTCGAAGATAAAACAAACAAAACCAAACCCACTGAAACCAACACAACCTGTGGAATCATAATATTTAATTTCCAGACATGTGTAATAAAAATTGCGGATAATATATTTGTAACTATGGTTGCAGATACTAAAATCGTAGAAACCGTTACAGCCGGCGCAAATTGTAAAGCTTTATACCATGTTTGCACATAGGCCATTAAAGTAATCGCTGTAGCTAAGATCCATAGTATTTGTGTTGTGGAAAGACTAAATAGTTGATTGAAAGACTGTGGCTCTAATAAAAGTGTCATGCCCAAAAGTAGCAAGGCACCAAGCCCCATTCTACTTCCTGTTACAATGTCTGAATCAACAGAAGATAATACCTTTTTGGCTATAATGTTTTCAACAGACCACAACAAAGTTGCAGCTAATACCATAAATTCTCCTCTTGAGAACTCAAATCCTTTAAAACCTCCAACAAGTAGATTACTCCCAAATAGCAATAACAAGCCAATCATTTGAACTTTAGATAATTTTTCCTTTAATAAAGGATATGCCATCAAGGCTACCCACAATACTAAAGTTTTGTGTATTAACGCAGCGTTCACTGCAGGAACAAGAGCTAAGCCGGTAAAAAATAAATAAAACGGAATAGATCCGCCAATAATTCCAATTAGAAACAATAAAGCCAATTCGCGTTTAGACAAGAATTTGATCTGAGTAATTTTTTTAGTGGAGAGTAAAATTCCAACTATAAACAACGCAACCAGCGTATTTTTAGTCGCAGTAAACAACAATGCAGAAGGCATAGCTGAAACAGCAAACTTATTTATAAAAACTGATATACCCGAAACAACAGCGGTAATCAGGGCAAGTTTTATACCTTTATTGTCAGTAAACATAAAGACCTAATTGGGCCAAACCTGTTCGCCGGTTGTTACATCTGTAACAATAATGGCTTTTGTAGGACAGGATTGTGCAGCCAACAATATATTATCAGGTGTATCTTGGCTTGCTTCTAATACAACGGCTTTCTTATCACCATCTAATTCGAAAGTGTCCGGTGAGAAGGCCAAACATGACGCTGCACCAATGCAAAGATCTCTCTTTACCTGAATTTTATAGTTACCTACTTGTACTACTTTATCTTCCATAAAGATAAGCATATGTTATTTGATGGAATTGGGCAACCCTAAATTTTATTTTGGATTAAAAACACCATCTAGCTTGCATTAATAGTAAATTTTGGAGGTAATGTATTTGCATACTTGCTCAGCTGTTCGGGGGCCTATAGTTTGACAGAGAGGCTTTTTAGCTGTATCCTATGCGATAACGTCACTATATAAGGAGGCTCGATGAAAAAATTCAATCTGACGGAAGATAATCAAAGGCGAGTGCTGATATTTGCTGTTCTTGCCTGGGCGTTACTGAATGTAGTGCCTATAAAAATTCTTCCAAGTGAATTGGTGCGCATTATCAATCCATTTCTCATTGCGTATGTTGTCGAATACCTGGTAAAGATATTGGACGATATGCACCTTCCAAATCAAGATTTTCACATCGTTGTTCATCTGGTACTTTCAGCTGTCGCAGGTACATTTGCACTCTCGATTTCGGATCTTCTCCTAGGAGCTATTACAGTCCCGTGGTCGATCTTTGTTTTCGGGTTAGCTGCATTGGTATACAACTGGCTGAACCTTGTCTGGACAATCAACGAATCAAAAGAGGCGCAAAATGAAGAATAAACCACTTCTGATTGCAACGCTTTTGCTGATCCTGTTTTTCAATTTCGCTTGCGTCTTCGTTACGTCTTCGGAACCAACTGATACTGGATATGATCCAAGAGAAAAAGCAGTTGTACCCCTCGGTGAACCTGCATTTCCTGGTAAGGAATTTGACAGGTGGGTAATGGATCACGTTGGCGTCCTTTCACAAGAAACGATTGATGAAGCTGATGCGATTCTCGAAGAAGTCCGAGCGGCTGGTTATGCGGAACAAGCAATTGTGATCATAGCAGGTGTTACTAACACGATTGACTACACAACTCAGCTGGCAAGATATTATGAACTCGGAGATATTGAAACGGACAATGGCTTACTTTGGGTCTTTTATATCGACCAAGATGGGTCCACAGATACCAATAACGTACTCAGATATACTCGAGGCGATGGTCTTAACGAAGCAACTCGCATTGATATCGATGATGTCCGTGAGAAAGTTGCACCGTATACTCTGTCAAAAGACTGGAATGGTGCGGTCATTGAGCTTGCAAATCAAAGCAAGGCAATGCTTATTGATCAGGTCGATAATCCACAAAAACCTGAAAATGGTGCTACACCAGCTGAATCAAACTCTGAAGACACACTTACGCCAGAGGAAAAAGCACTACTGGGAAAAATAATGTTCTGGGTATTTGTGATCTGGACAGCCTTCTGTATCGGCTTTGGTGTTGTGACAGGTGATCCAGTAACGGCATTTCGCTTGTGGATTGAAATCATTAGAATTGTACTTGACCTGATCCTCATCATAATTTCCAAGGGAAGGGTGACTACAAGAAAAGGAGGTGGTAGCGGTAAATTTAGTGGCTCGTCTGGATAGTAAAAATCTAACTAGGAGACAAAATGAATAAAACAACTCGAACAATCTTGCTTACACTTGGAGCAATCGCTATTGTGATTCTGTGCTGTGGCGGATGGGCTGTTAACGGATATTTCACCGCGTACGATGGCTTGAACACACGCATGAACGGCGTCGAACTGGCAAATTCATCTGTGGACACGAACCTGTACACCCTTGGTGAGTCTGTGCAAGTCACTCTCTCGATCTTCTACAACACGCTTGATGCTGAATATCTCACGCAAGTCGGTGTGGCAAAAGCACGAAGTGCGTACGATGCTGCAGTGGAAAGCGGCAACAATCAAGATGTCATTGATGCAACCGGCGGCCTGGTGCTCGCATTGAATGCTGTGATGGAAAATCCTCCCACTACAAACTTTGCAGCTCTTGCATCTGATGCCATGAGCGAAGTCAACGAAAAATACAACGTCTGGCGCCAATCAATGCTCGATCGAAATGAAGCAATCAGCGGCAATGATGGTTACAACACCTATTGTGGAAAGCCTATTTGGCCGATGATCGTTTGCCAAACAGGACCCTTCCCTCCTCGGTTTGAAACCTACAAAGGTACTGTTCGCAAATGGGTTGGTAAAAATGATGTTTTAAACTGTGAGAACAAT
>CAZPYT010000009.1:0-36810 GCA_964590955.1 uncultured Candidatus Saccharibacteria bacterium
GCGACATAAGAACCTACAGGTGAACCCGGTGCCGGATGGCCGCCATTCATGTCTTCAATAATCTGCTTTGGTGAACGAGCGTAGTTGAAAAACATTACATTATCAAGCTTGCCCGAAAAATCGTTTGATGTTGCATCTGCATTGATACCAAAGTATAGAGGATCGGAGTTGGCCAGAGTACTTGCGGTTAGAGATGTATCAGACCCTATAAATACGCCGTCGATGTATAGGTTTAGAGACAAGTTTTCGTTTTTAACACATGCGATGTGGTGCCAATTATTGTCGTCATAGTTTGCAGCTGTTGAAGTATACGAATCTGTCGGAGTCCACGTTGAGTCGTAATCTAAAGCGCAGGTAATGTCCCCATCAGATTCCATAATTATTTTGTATCCCGCTTCGTTGTATTTACTGACAATAATTTCTTGAGCGGAAGCTGTACTGTGTTTAAACCAAGTAGAGACTGTGAAGCTGTCTCCTGAAGCGAAATCGTAATCAGAGTTGTCAGCAATGATAAGATGTGCATTGCTGGTCCCGTCAAAATTTATACCGCTTCCATACTTACCCGGTTCCCAGGATGGGCTGTTAGTTAGGGTAAGGTTGTTTCCATTTCCGCTTATATCACTGGCAGTTGATCCTGAATTTTCGTCCATTTTCCAATACCCTATTGGTCCCGGCGCCCACGCTGCCAAACCGACTACTTCAGAAAGTGAGAGTTTGTTATTGTACAACCCCACATCATCAAAAGTTCCGTCATAATAATTTGTGCTTTGTCTCCCTAAATAAAACGAAGTTGCGCTGATGGCTGTATCGCTTGTTACGGTAACATGTTGCCACTTGTTGGCAACAATTGTTGATGATTCAACGCCGTCCACATAAATTTTAGCGTTATCAAAACCGGCTGCTGCTAGAGTACCTGATGTGCTTGTTACATAAGCGCTTGGACTCAACGACACGAAATAATTTGTATCCGAATCTGGGTTTGTCCAAAATGCAACAGTCTGAATGTTATCGATTGTACCTGAGTACGATAGATATTGGCTTGAGCCGGGTACGTGTTCAGAACCGTTTGCATATTTAGCACTGACATATGTAGTTGTGTTGTTGTTAGTTAATGTATAGCCATTTCCTGAGTAGTCTGTTGCGTTGCCGCTTGATTCGTCTAACTTCCAATAACCGGCCATACCGCTTGACTGATTTTTGCTAGTTGTTCCCAAAGTAGTGGAGACACCTGTTTTACCTGAATTTTTTTGATAGTCTGTTTTGATTTCTGCCGCAGATCGTTCGTAAGGATAGATTTTAAATTCATCAATGAAGCCGTGGAAATTGGCAGAAGTTGATCCGCCTATCAATAAATCGTTAGCGTCGGCAGCCGGTGCACCGTCTGCATTAGCATCAGTATCTGCTGTTGCAGCTACTCCATCTATATACACTGTTGCTTCGTCACCAACATCGTCTGTATACCCAATTGCAATGTGCTGCCATTTGTTTAGAGTTATCGCATTTACAAATGTCATTGCTTCATCTGTTGTAGCCAAGTCAATTTTTACTTCAAGATCGGCAAGTCCGTCTGAGCCTGCGTTGGTAATTCGTGCATAAGTATTTGTGCCTTTTTGGAATATTTCACCTACATTGTTTTCACCGTCTGAGTTTGCTTTCATCCATGTCATTATTGTGAATCCTCCTGCCATTAGAGAATCCATATCTATTGAGTCTGCGTTTGAAACTGTGGCGACGTCATTGTTTCCGTCAAAGTAGAAACAGCTGTCGTTTATACAATAATCGCCTGTTTTCCACGCCGGATCCGGCGCTGGCAAGTTAGTCAACCCTGTACCATTAACTATTAATCTTGATGTCGACGAACTTGTAGTAGAAGACGCATTATTTTTAAGCTGTACGTCAATATCAGTAGCTGAAGAGGGTAGTGAACTCCAAATATCCGAGCTGGTTTTTCTGGTATAGCTTGTATCACTGGCTGTTAATTCGGCTAAACCACTGCCGTAGTCCAGCTGGGCATAATATGCGTCAGAACCGCTGCTTGTTTTTAGTACTGACTCAAAGTAGGCAGCAAATGTTCCTGTGTTTTCATCAAAATTGTTGATATTAAATTCATTATCAAAGCCTTTTGAGGTATAGGTACTATCAGCATCTGTTGCTAATGTATTGTTGTACTGCTGAACCGATTGTGTCTTGGCGATCCCACTGCCGTTTGTTTGTTGCGTAATAATTTTAGCGTTAGCCATATAGGCTGTCGCGCTTGAGTTGCTAGTATATATTCTGGCTTCGTATTCGTCATCATTTGTTGTATCCCATGAGCTGTCGCCGGTTGTGAGCGCGCTGCTTCTAACTCTGGTCCATGAGGTTGAAGATGTATTTATTGCCGATCCGGTTACAGTTGCGCCTGCTGTTCTGTTGTATAGTTCTGCGTAGGCCGTTTGTGTAGCGGTTTGTTCGTAGTAAACGCTAAGGGTAACATAGTCGACGAATGCATCCGCATTGGCAGCAGTTGCTTGGGCTGCGTATTCAACCCCAAAAGTTGTATTTTCCACGTTAGCTTCGCTTAAAGTGCATCCCCAGGTTGTAGAAGAAGACCCCCATGTCTTAGTTCCGTCTGTTGCAGGCCAAGCATCACTGCCGCTTTGGCTGGTGCCACAAGCTCCTCCCAAGTCAGGATCAATTAGCTTTACATATGCATCCCCTACTGTTCCATTTTCGTAATGTCTTTCCATTGTGACTTCCACACCAACAACAGTTGCTCCCGTCGGAATAGAAATCCCAAAATTTGTAGAACGTATAATATATGTATAATCAGGAGAGTCGAAAGATGGTGCTGTAATGTTGGCATAGCCAGTACCATCATTAGCGTTGATATAAGATGGCGTTGTCCAGTCATTGTCGACATAAGGGGAAGTAGCATTGCTTGTTGTGACAGTACCGGGATAGTTACTAAGATCACTTCCTGCGGATACTGTTGTAGAAGCCTTCAAAGTAGCCTCAAAATACGAATTTGTTGTATCCCCACTAGTGTGAGAAGCATCATGGTCATATTGAAAATACTTAGGGTTGGTAAGCGCGGTAGCTGATGTGGCTGTAGTTGATGTGTTATTACCTACCTCAACTTGTGTCTCAGTAGCAGTTAAGGTAGCATCTGACTGTACAATTATTAGTCTAGCTGATTGAATGTAGGCTGTACCTCCAGTTGCATCTCTTGTCAATCTGACGGTGTATGATGTATTGTCAGTCAGAGTAACTGCGCTTGCGCTTCTTTGTCTATTGTAGGAACCACTCGTGGTAGAAACTGTTGAGCCAGAAACTGCAGCACCCGCTTGCGTATATAAAATGGCATCCGCCTCAGTATTTCCACCAGTACATGTATCGCACCGGACTATCGCTTCAAAATATACAGTTTCGCCAGAATATGCGTCAGCATCCCAGTAAATTAAACCAAGTGAATTATCTGTCGGTTGTGCAGACCCTGTTGTTGAATATTCTTGATCGATAATCTCAATTTGTTTTTCTATTGTTGGATAAGTTATCCCTCCTGCCGACAAAGTTGCATCATTGTTTTGTCCGGTAGAATCTTGTGCAGTTGTACCATAGCCCTCATTAAATTTCAGGTATAAAACCGGCCCCGGACCCTGCTCTTCTGAACTAAACGTTGTATCATCCTGAGTAAACGTGTCTTCTGAAAATTGTGTACTTAGACCTGTGCTGCCGACTGATGCATTTCCGTAGTACATATAAATGTCAGTATCGCCGGAATTGATTGTGGGTAGCAAAACGTAAACGCAGGTATAAGTGCATGCCCCACCTAATGTAATTTTATTATAGAGAACATCAGTGCCGTTAGAATAAATGTAATCGATCTCACCGGGATTTGTGGTATTGGTTGATTCTACTAGAATTTCCGCTGTTCCAATATCGGCACTAGATAATGTTCCAACATCATCTGTAGCGAAGAATAATACCTCGAGATCGTTTATTTTTTGCCATGTCCAACCTCCAGTAGGTTCTGTTAGAGTTAAATAATCAGACCAGGAAGATGTTCCATCATTCACTATACTTGTGTTGCCAATGGTTTCTCCCGTTCCATCGGTGTAGAAAAATGCGTTAACATCAGGACTACCTCCTGATCCACTTACCGAACCCCAGAACCTTGCTTTAACAGAGGTTATGGTACCACCTGTAGTGGGGGCATTTGTTCCGTCACCTTTCAATTCGTTAGAGGTAGGGTCTCCTTCTGTATATACCACGGCTTCATTTGTCACATCGCCATCAAATGCATTTGCGTCATTAGACCATACACCATCCGGATCACAAGGTTGAGCTGATCCACCTGAACAATCATCAGAGTTATCAAAATAGTATGTGTTTGTTTGAATCGGAGCTGTTCCTGATGAATCGTAATTATTAATGTAGCTCCATTTTACTTTTACGTCTAGCAGGATACCATATTCTTCTAACAAACTTTCACCACTCCAGCTCGTGCCGTCATATTTGTCATAGACGATGTCGTCCTGATCATCCGTATATAGGACATATACATTCGTCCCATCGACCATAACCGACGGTTCCCTACCGTCATCTGTTTTGTCCGTATTTATAGTCCAGTTAGATCCACTATCCCAGGTGGTATTATAGGTATGCTTGGCCAGAGCGATATTGCCATCAGCATCGACGTAAGAAATCCAGGTATTACCGGAGGAATCAATACCCATACTGGCACCACGAGTACCGTCAGTAGCGGAAATGTCTGTATCCACAGAATAAGGGGTACCAAAGGTGGTGGCGTTATTTTGATTACCAATGACAGCCATCAAATCATTAACCATGACATCAACATACGCAACCTGAGGTTTATTATCTTTATCAATGGTTATGGAAGGATGAAAATATGCTCCGGAACCGTTTATATTGGAATCAATTTCGATATATTTAGCCCAACTTCCCCCGATGCGATTATCATACTTTATTTCCACGTCGTCTGTAGAGCTCGCATATTGTACATAAACTATATGAGGGATATCGTTGGAATCCAACGCAATATCACCATAAACACTCAGACTAGTGGCATCCATAAGGTATACGGATGTAGCCCCGGAAAATTGGTTATCTGACGTGGTAAATGTCTGATACATAAGGTCGTACGATGCCGAGCCATCCTGATAGAATAAATGCAGCACGTCAGAGCTGTCCACTGCCAAAGAAGTAAAACCGTCAAGATCACATGCCGGATCATCCGCGGAATCCTGAATCGCCCAGGTTGTACCACCATCTCCCGATCGCCAGATTTCACAGTTACCATTATTATTGACAAAACTATACAACACCCCAGTTGAAGTTCGCACCACCTGCCGAGAGGCACCGACAGATGTTTCAAAATCACTCGCATCATCCATTTTTGTGGGGGTGCGTCTAAGGTAGAGGTAGTCCCAGTAAATGTCGGTGCCGTCTGAATATAAGTAATCGATTCGATTTGCGCCAAAATTGTTAAACTCAAAAGACCATTTTGCGTTGACATCACTCAAATCTGAACCTGATACAGATTGAAGTACAGTTTCTCCTGCCCAAGAACCATTAGTTGAATCATAAACATCATAAACTATCTGTTGGTCTGTTTCGTCATTTTGATAAAAAACATATATTTGGGAGTTTTCCGCTATGGCAATAGAGGTTTCGTATGCAACGTCACTCTTAGATGTTACTGTGCTCCAATTTGATGTCCATGTTGTGTCTTCACTACCGTCCGTTCTTACTGCAAGGGCTAAGTAGTTACTAGTGTCGTCTACGTATCCAATCCATGTGTTACCTGTTAGCGTGTCTACAGCTATTGTACTGCTAGCTTGATTGGAAGTAACATTTACATCTGAATCAACCGTATGTTTTGTAAAGCTAGAAGGGTTATTTGCATTGCCGTATTCAGCACCAAGATCGCCATCTACTACATCTATGTAGGATATAATTGGGCGCGCGTTTTCATCAATTGTTATATCGGGATCTATGAAAGCAGTTTTTGATGTCGCATCTGTTTCAACTGTTATAGCCGGTTGCCACGACCCAGCGGATTTGTATGTATACATAACCGATGAATCCGTAAGACTATCATCACCCCATACCCAAGTGACATGCGGTACAGAAAATTCATCAAGAGTAAGTGCAAGGTAAAGAGATGTATCAAGAACATCCGTAAGATCATAAACGGTTTCATTTAAGGCACTGAAAAAACCAAATGAGTATGTTTCATACATAACATCTGAGGGTGTAGTATTAGATAAATATACAATATGGATGGTGTTATTTGTATCCATCACTATAGCTATAGTAGTTCCTCCGGTTGCTGGACCATTCCCTGGGTCTTGTTGTTTCCACACGAATCCATCCGATGATTTCCAGACTTTAATTTCAAGTGAATCTGCAACTACAGCATAAAGATTGTTTCCAGAATCTCTAACAATTTGCCTTCCGTTACCGGGCATTGCACCAAAATCACTAGCGTCATTAATATTCACCGCCCTCAAATCAACGTATGACCAGTAAACATCCGTGCCATCACTATACAAAAAGTCCATCAGCCATGGTTCGTGGTAGTTGTATTTGCTGTAGCGTACTTTCGCATCGCTAAAATCTGCACCTCCTGTTGCGTCTGCAACAATTGTTTCTCCAAGCCAGGCCTGTGTACCTGTGTCATATGCATCCATTGCAATATCTTGATCTGTCTCATCGTTTTCATAAAAAACAAAAATAGTTGAGCCAATAATTGCTAATGATGGTTCATACCCAACGTTGTTGTTGTCAAGTGTCGCGTCACCTGATACTGTAGTCCACGAGGACCATGCAGCTGCATCTGCATGTTTGGCCAGGGCAATATAATTGCTTGTAGCATCAACGTATGCAACCCAGGTATTACCCTCGTCATCTACGCCTATTGAGGGTCCCTGTTCGCCGTTTTGAGTATGTACATCTACGTCGACATCATGATTGCTAAAAAGTGAAACGTTATTTTGATCACCCAGTGCCACTGTTAAGTCTCCGTCTACTGAGTTAATATAAGAAACTTCTGGGATATTATCTTCATTAATTACTAGCGACGCAAAAAGTAAGGAGCCAGCGCTTTCAACTGTAGTATCTACGGAACGCCATGACCCTCCTATGCGATTATCGTATTTTATATCTCCAACACTAGGTCTATATACTACATGTGGGATGTTGTTTGCATCAACTTCAACGTCCGTACTCCTATAAGTTATTATGCTTAGGGAAGAAGCTATTGTTTCGGTATCTCCAAATAATGAAGTAGATGTATCAAAAAGTGCATAGCTTAATGTGGTTGTTCCAGTATCAAAAACAACATGAATATCGTCGTTACTATCCATTGCAATAGAAATTGCACCATTTGAGTACATACTGCTTGTATCTGCAACAGTCCAAGCAGACCCATCTATTGATACTAACATTTCTAAGGTACTTGAATTCTTAAGAGCAGCATAAAGGGCCCCGTCTGATGCTTGAACAATATATCTGCCATTGTTAGGCAGAGCTATATAGTTTTTGCTATCGTCAATTTTGACACCAGTAGTAGATGATCTTACAGAACTACCCTCGGTGTCTCCACCCGAACCAGCGGTACCGGATGCTTCAACATAATAAGACAGCGCATTGCCGTCTTTATCGGTAAATCGCATGTCTTGATATCCGGACTGCATTTTTCCGGAACTTACTAGGCTTGATGTATCCACATCAAGTAGCACCTGTTTGTTTGAATCAGCACTACCTGAGTTTGAAATAGTAACCTTTTGTCTGTAAGACCAGTCATCATTCCACCAGGCAGCTGCATCTTTAACAAAATACGGATATAGGCTATAAAACGTGACTAGGATTGCCAGACCGACACTTGCAAGTTTTCTGCGTCTTGTTTTTGTGAGAAATTTGTATATTTTACGAGAGCCTTTTCGAAAGAAATCTTTTGCTTTCTTAACCATATCTCCACCCACAAACAAACTAATTTTTCTATCATTATGCAAGCTACTGATTCTTTCAGTATTCATATTCTATTTATGTATATTTCTATTGGTTAAGTATATCTTGTTTTATGGAATTTTATTAGAGGAAAATATGACAGGAGAAGCTGCAAATGCTTGAAAAAAGAGGCTTTAAACTCGTGTGCTTTTTTTACTTAATATTTTTATTGCTGCGTATAAAAATCCGACACCTGCTGAGGCCAGAATTGCTAATTCTTTGGTATTTCCGGTACTTGCTAAGCCCAGTATATCCCCATAAATATACGTAGAGGCGCCAAGTACTTCTCCGTTGCTATCTTTATGTTTCTTTTTGTCTTTGCTTGGAGGGTCGTCATTTACTTCACCGCCGGTTCTTTTTTTAGGATTTTCTTTACAAATATATTCGGAACTGTATGTCATGTAAGGAGCTTCCTGCAAACCCCACTCAGCGCCATTTGGCACGTATACCCAGCCGAGTCCTTGTAGAATTTGTACTTCTTCGAGGGTTAATGAAGAAATTTTCCACCAGTTGGTTTGAATACCGTTTCCATTGGTTGAACAAAAGCATTGAGTAAGAGTTTCTTCAGAAAGATTGTAGACAGTATCACTGCCTGTGTATGTTGTTGAATCCCCCGGAACACCATGTATTCCTTCAGGGTAATCCACTTTCAACAAACCTTGTGGTGATTCGCATTCGGGGAAGTTAGGCCTAATCGGAGTTTGCACTTGTGCCCATACCGGCAATACAAAGGTGCTTAAGAATATTAAAAATAAAAAAATCCTGCTTTTTGTCATATAAAATTCTGAGCAGGAACTATTACCGGCTTATACTAGCATAGTGCAAGATAGATTGCAACAATATTTGTTAATGACAACGTTGTTATTTTTTGTAATGGATAGGGTATACCCCATTGTTTGCATATTTTTTTATAAGTTATTATGATATAACACGAGAGGAGCCCCCAATGGAAGAATCATCCAAATGAAAATGTCTCTGTGCAAAATATTCCCACGGTAAATGCTGCCCTGGTACGCAACCAGTATGTGCCTCTGACGACGAAGACGGCTGAAGTGTTTATTGGCATGTAATTCACTGCAGCTGGAGAGCGAACATAATAAAAATGTTGTTCTCCAGTTTTTTTATGGCTAAAGAAGGCCCCGATATAGAAGCGGTGCCTTGTAATTAGGGAATTATTCTAGTTAGTTAAAAATCCTATATATAATTTTGCGAATTTTAAAAATCAAACTTTCTTTTTCTTTTATCAAAATTATAGTTCTGTTTGTATTGTCGTTTCGTGAAATAAATGCGTTTTCTTTGTAACCGTCTGCACTGATGTTAAATAGCTCGCTGTCTTCGATATGCTTTACTTGGAAATTACCGTCAGAATCAGATGTTGTTGCAAAATTATCATTACTTATTCCGGCACCTGCAATTGCCTGGCCAATTTCGTTTAAAACTTGTCCGGTAGAAATATATGGTGAGAAATATTTTTTAACAACTTCGACTGCTTTTCTTGGTGTGTTGTCGTTTTTCCAAAGTTGCGTGCTGCCTCCAATATTTACCCAGTAATTTAGTCCGGTAAGATGCTTATTAGCGCTAAGTGTCTTCATTGTGCTGTCTAGCCATTCAGCTTGTTCATTTTCCGTCATATCACCATGAATATCCGGAATAGGCGCACCGACTTCTCCTAAAAAAACTTTTCCACTGCTTATTGCTGCAATGATATCTATATCTTTGCTGAGATCCTCAGGTTTTTTTACATAATGATCTATTACAACCAAACCTCCCAGGGCTTTTGTAGTTTTTGCGTCCATGACAAGCTTAGCTACGTCTGCATTCATCGGATTAAAATTTGCTGAAACTTTAAGTCCTAAATTTGTGAAAGTTTTTTTAACCTCTACATATTCATCTATCAAAAATTTTCTGTGCCTTTCAAGATTATCGTTATATCTTGGGTCTCCCGGCCCACCGTTTTCGCACTCAGGACATCCGCTAAATATGTCTCCGTCTAAAAAAATCTCGTTGTGTGTTTTTATAAATTCAACTGTTTTACCAATGTGTTCTTCTCTTGATATTTTTGGATAATCAAACCAGCCTTCCCACCCCGAAAAGTTCCCTCTAAACCAGACTTTTAGTTCATATTTTCTAGCGGAATTTACCCATTTTTCCAGAAAGGGAAAAAATTCTTCGTCGTATGGTGTAGCAATTGCTACGTGTGTAGCTCCTGCTTCTGCAATATTTTTTACTTGTGCATCGATAGTTTCTTCAAAAGAAGCGCTTTTCAGTTTTTCTCGAGCGAGATCTCTCGAATATTTCATGGTATCAATTGATTGAATATCCCACCATGACGGTTTGTCTACAGCGGACACCTGTTTAGCCAGCAAAGCGTATAAAAAAATTGTAATTGTCAGAAAAACCTGCATTAGCAAATTATACCAATTCCTACTTCTGATTTTTAAACACAGGGTTAGTATTTAAGTTCTCCAAATATTCTTCTTTAAGTTCGTATATATCTGCAAACGGAAATGAATTTACCAAATCGTATTTTTCAAATCCGGCAGCATCTTTTACACCTTTAAACGTTGAGTCGTTGTCATCGTGAGTTCGCATAATAATCCAGCGTGCCCATCGATCAGGTAATGCCAAAGCACTTTCCCAGTATAAACCGGTACCTTCATGTATAAATCTGCTCATAGGCAATCCTGATGAGAAAATTATTGCGTCGTGAGAAGCCGCAGAGATTAAAATAAAGCCTTTTTTGTTCGCAGCATTTTCTTTCAACCATCCGCTAACTTCTGAAACATTTTTTTGACTGGAACCGACTCTGGCATCGTCTATTGTTACTGCATCAAAACTTGTAAAGGCAAAAAAAGTGACAAGCAGAATCGAGCCAATTAGTGTTGCCCTAAGTTCAGAAAATTTACCAACAGCGTAGCCTATGAATACTGCAAGTGATGGCAATAGCATAACGCCGTATCTTACGTTGAACCATGTTTCTCCCGAAAGGCCCTGAATAAAAAGCACTGAATGTCCGAGATATAAAGCCAAAACATTAAATGCAAATGGTGCCATCAACACAGAAACTGAAATTCTGTTTTTTGGTGAAATTCTTTTATCCATGAAAAAAATAAGAGCTGAAATAAATCCTAAAACCAATAAATACGCGTTCGAATTGTAGGCGAGAGCATAAAAGTAAAATTTTAGTGAAAGTCCCAAATTATATTTTGTCTGCAATACCCCGGCAGCTTCAAGCTGATCCTGTTGGGCTTTTGCCGAGAATGGTCCAAAAGCGAAATAAAGAGGATCTTTAAAGATTATTAGATTCCATAACAACCATAAGAAAATTCCAAAAGCTGCAAGTGTAAGAAACATCACAGTGATACCTTCTGTTTCAGTAATCTTTTGCTTGAGAGGTTTGTTTTCGTTTTCTTTGGTTACGAACAGTCTTGCTGCGACTAGTGCTGCGGCCCAAGCAAGTAAAAACCACCCGTCGTACCTGACTAAAGTCGAAAGCATTATCCAGAATGCACTCATGACTAGATTTAAGGTTGAATTGTCCTGAAACCATTTTATTAGGTATAAAGCTCCCGCGGTCATTGTAAAAATCAAAAGAAGTTCAGTCATTGCAGTTGATTGCAGATATAAAATATTAATGTTTGAGGCAAAGATAAAAACACCGGTTAATCTGCCTATCAAAGGTACTTTTAAAAATTGAAGTGTTTTATAAATTAGAATTCCTGTAAGAACAAAAGAAATCATTGAAACTAGCGCACCTGCGAGACCGCTGTGCCACATAAAGTCATTCCATACTGTAAAGACCGCTAAAAGGTGCGGTAACGGTAGCCAAACACTGCCCAATTGAGCAAGCCCTGGCTTTAATCCTTCTACAACTCTTCTTGAGATGTCTAAGTGTGATCGGGCGTCATTGTATGCTAATCCCAAGCCATTGTTATAGTAATAAATAAAGTTGTAAATTGAAGTGATCAAAAGAGCTGCAGTTATAATTAAGATTGCATGTTTTTCAAACAAGATCTGTAATGCGCTCAATCTACTTGTGTTGATTTTTAAAGAAATATTTAATTGTTTTTCAAAATTCTTTTTAAAAATCATTTAAATTTAAATTTTATTTTTGGTAATTTAATAAATCTCAGCTCAGCTTTTTTTGAAATTGTATTTAGCCCAATCAATAATAAACCAATTACGGCAAGAGTTTTAAATATCAAATCAAAAAATCCCCATGCCGACATATATTTGTTTGCGTAAGCATTAAAAAGGTATGATTTAGAGATATTTTGGTTTAGTAGTCCTTCTGCTCTTTTGTAATTAAATTTTTCTTCTTTACCGCTGAGTTTTTCAAGCTGTAATACTTGAATTTTAGGTGGAATCGCTGACGTTGTAACTGCTCCTAGCGTATTTACTCTCAACGAAAATATTAAAAGGGCGGCAATTATAAGATTAATCACAATTCTTCCCTGAAACTTTTTAAAGCCTATTCCAATAAATATTGATAAAAGTGCATAAAGCGGATTCATATATCTGGAACCAAAAGCCCAGCCTCCCCATGGATCGCCCCACATTGAGTAGAGTAGGATAATCACCAAAATAACATTCCATATAGTAGCCGCAATTTTTTTATCAATTTCATTTTTGGAAATCAAATAGCCGATAATTCCCAAAAAAATGATTGGTGTGAAATGAAGCATACCCCTATCAGGACTGAATATATGAATATAAAACCCGTTTAATAAATGTCTTGTCTTAAAAAATCTGACCGGGTCTTTTTTTTCGTTTGTACCTGAAAGTAAAGTCTTTGCATTGTCTTTTGTCAGCTTTACTTCTTTAACAGGCAACCCCAGACTATCTATCTGTTTTACACTTTCCAGAGATCCTGATAGTTTTAGGTAGTCACCGTTTACTTCTTTGTTGTATGTCATAAAAATAAAAAGTGGAATTGCCACTGCTGCAATCGACAAGATATGCATTGGGTTTATATTTATTTTTATATATCCATCCTTTCTTTCGGTTTTTATCATTTCAAATATTGCTGCAGCTCCTATAGGAAACATGAAAAAAAGATTAGGGTTATCAACAGCCACTGAAAGTCCGAAAACAAAAAATATTAGGTAATATCCAAGCGCATTTTTTGAAGTAATTAAGAGATATAGTGAGTATAAAATTAAAAACGTTGAAATATGGTGTTGATATAAATTGACAGCGTAAGAAAAGGCCGGGGTAGCGAATAAAAATACGAATGCAGCGAAAAAGCTTCCTAGTTTGTTTGCACCGAGAAGTCTGCTTAGCTTTATTATTAAAGCGACATTTAAAAGTGCGAATACTGCAACTACTGCGTATGTACCTACCTGAGCAATATCATAATGCTTTCCAATAATATAACCGGGGAGTGTGATTAAGGATAACCCGGGTGCAAATAATGACATATAGGCACCATCCTTAAATCCGACATCAGGTGCTGAAAATTTTGCAATTTCCGGTGAGTAAAAGAACGTCTTGTTTTCAATCACAGAAAATATTAGAGCGAATCGTCCTCGTTCCGGAGACAGTTCAAAAGGTCCGCTTTCTTTCCATTCTAATGAGTTTAGATCTGATTCTTTGGGATTGCCGGGAATTCCTCTTAGGGTAGCAGCTAAAATAATTGCTGAAATAAGGATAAAAAGGACAAATACAATTTTGCTATACTCACTTTTTCTTTTATTTAAATGTATTCGTCCAAAAATGCTCATGATTGTTGTTCTCCTTCTAAAGAGTTTCGAAAGTATACACTTCTTATGTGAGTAGATAAAGGCAATGGTAATGATTTAAATTCGCTTAATGTATGTGTATGCATTATGCCCACTCTTGGAATTGCATACCGGTTTGTGTCTTTTGAAATGAGTTTATGGTCCATAGAGAATGCAAGCTTATACCCCGAATTTTTAACTTTATCTAAAATCCTATGGGTATAGGCTCCTTTTGGATAAGCAAAATAATTTATTTCGATATTCAGTGCGTTTTCTAATGTTTGTTTTGCAGTATTAATTTCGTAGTCTAATTCTTTGTCTGAAAGCTTAAGCATATCCGCATGGCTATCTGTGTGGCAGCCAACTACCCAGCCATTTTTATGCAGTTTTATAATATCTTCTTTTGTAAGCAATTCCAGATTGTTATCCAGTTCTTTACGATTTGCGTTTTGGGGGTTTGCTAAAACAAATACAGCAGGTTTGATATTTTTTACTGCAAGAAAATCCACTGTACTTAATACTGTTTTGTATCCGTCGTCAAATGTTACAACAAAAAATGGTTTTGTTGCCTCTTTTTCCCCCATTAAGTATTTTTCCAGATCAGCGACTGTCCAGGGTTCATAATTTTCAAGCATGAAGTTTATCTGTTGAATAAACTTTTGTTTGGAAATACTAAAATCCCAATTTTTTTCATCAATACTGTGATAACACAAAACAACCCCACTTATTTGATGTCCGAAAATCTTTGAAACTAGCAAAGTTAAGTTATAAATGATTGTTCTTAGAAAATTTTTAATCATGTTTTTTTCTCGCTGTCTTTGAACTTTTTGCAGATTCCCATGCTTTTGGAATTTCTGCGTATCTATATCTTACTGCACTTGATAAATATATTGCTAAATAACCGGCGCACAAAATCGGATGTTTAACAGCGGTTTTTAATATAATGCCGACAGTTTTTAGAAGCGGAAGTTCATATTGGCTTTTAACGAAATCTGCACCGAAATAGAATTTCATGTTTTCTTTTGCTTTAAGGTATCTCAAATTCTGTCTTTTATAATCAGTAAAATTGTTGGATAGGCTGTAATTTACATAAATATCTTTTACATATTTATATTTATTACCGGACTTTATGCAGTATAAATAAGAAAACGCATCTTCTCCGGGCCCCTCAATAAACTTAATCTTCTTGTATAAATTTTTAGAAAAGGCTCTTGCAGGACCATGGCATGTATAAACATTGTTTCCTTCTTTTACTGCCTCAAAAACCTCGTTCTTTATTTTCATACTGATACTTACTGCGCGCTCTACCAAAGATTCCGGAGTATTTTCGACTATTTTGCATGAAGTTAAATCTACACCCTCTTTTGCTACCGGCATTATAAGTTTTTCAATAAATTTTTTGTTGTCTATTTGAATATCAGCATTAAGTAATACCACAATGTCTGATTCTGCTTTTTCGAAAATTTCATTTTGTCTTGCAGGGTGTCCTATTGTTTCCGCATTTTCAATTAATTCCACATTTTGCAGATTTTTTGACCTTACAATTTTATTTGTATTATCAGTACTTCCGTCTGAATTGATTAGAATTTTTACAAGTTGAAAATTACTAATGTCTTGATTCACAAGATTATCCAGAAGATATCCAATATTTGCTTCTTCGTTATATGCAGGTATTCCGACTGTGACTGTAGGTAATTTATTTTTCATTAAAATACTCCAGTAAACTATTATCCCTTAATCTTCTCGGATCACCGTCTTTAATATTTTGGTTGAAAAGTACCAGAGTTCTATAAGCCAGTAGAGGCTTGATCAACCACTTTTTATTATCCAGTGTGTTGAGTAGTTTTGTACGAATATGAGTATCATTCCAGTGTACTGATAAAGGTGTGATTACGTTATATTCGGCAATACCTATTCCGCATTCTTCCCAGTCGGTAAGGTATATCGTGCGTGCATCCACTATTATATTGCTCGCATTGATGTCTGCGTGAACGAGATATTTTGAATCCGATACTTTAAATAAATCTTTTAGGCTGACTGCTACCCTAATCAAGCTTACTGTTTTTTTTCGGCATTTTATGATTGCGCGCACCAATCTTGGTAATGCCTCTCTAAGTATTTTACCTTTGCTGTAAGTTTTCAAATATTTATCAATTGCCGAAAAATTTATGTGCTTGTTTAACTTTAGTACTAGTTCATAAGTTTTCTCTAATATTTTTGCCTGATCCTGTGAGGAAAGTGACAAGGCGTTTTTGCCTTTAATATTTTTTGTAAGAAGTATCAAAAATCCCTCCTCATCTATGATTTTTTCAACTTTTGGAATTATTATTCTATACTCACCGCATGTAACTTTTTTACCTTGTGTAATTTCGCCCAAAATTTTTGTAACCTCAGCTTCTGCAATTAATGATTTGTATTTGTAGTTTTTTGCATTTTTTACAGCCTTTATAAAAAATTCATTGTTGTTTTTGTTTTTTACAACACAGTGATATCTACCGAATGAATCTTCACTTATTTTTGCAGTTAATATGTAACCATTATTTTTTAAGACTTTTTCAAGTGTCATATTAAATTTCCCGTAAGATACTTTGCATTTTATCGAGATAAAATTTATTTTGTTTGGAATTTTTATACACTTTGCACAATCTTTGCATTAAGTTATATAGAACAAAGGATTTTAGAATCAAAATTTCGTCGTCATTATATTTTTTTAGTATTATTTTCTCAAGTGCTTTTGAAAATTGTTTATCTTGCCAGTTTGAATTTAAAACCTGAGCGGCATTAAGGTATTTATTTCCTGCGTAGGCGTCATGCAAATCGATTAACGCAACTTTGCCGGATTTTAAAATCATTATATTTGAGCTGTTTATGTCGCCGTGGCATAAAGTAGTAGCTTTAAGTCTCAGCCAAAATTCTTCATAGGATGCCAGCTTGAAAAAGGAATTAACAAGAAGCCTGATGTGCGCTCTATTGTAATAAATATTCTTTATTAGAAAGTAGGGTAATGACATGACAAGATACAGGCCCGTTTTTTTCGAAAAGTTTTTTTCAATTTTGCACTGATCTAGTGCATCGAGCACTTTAATGTAATTTTGTGCTTTTTCTTCTGAGCTTAAGTCTTTAATGTCAACTGCGTCTTCAAAATATTGTGAAACAAGCGCATATTTATTTTCCACGTTAACTATCTGCATAGGTTTTGCGGCTGTTATTTTCGCTTTATTTAGTTGATTATATAAAAATTGTTGCTTTGAAAACTCTTTAGCCGCTGTTCTTTTTTTATCAAACAATTTAGCAAAGACCTTCACATTACTTTTGTGATTTAAATACACTGCTTTAAGGGTACTGCTTTGTCCTTTATCAAGTCTGCAGTGAAGCGCGTATTCAGAAATTGTTTTAGGAAAATTACTAGACAACTTTTCCAACCCCCCATTTCTTCCAGCTAATTTTGTGTTTATTAAAATTCTCTAAATTTATTTTTGCAGCTTTATTTCTTGTATTTTCGTCAAACCTGTATTTGATATGTTTTGCAGGAACTCCCCCTGAAACAGAATAAGGTTCCACATTTTTTGTTACCACTGCTCCTGCGGCAACAATTGCCCCTCTTTTTATAGTAGTGCCCGAAAGAATTGTCGCATTTGCGCCTATCCAGACATCGTCTTCTATTGTTATTCCTGTTTTTTCATAGCTATTTTCCAGAATCATCGGTTTTTTCCAGTTTGAACTTTTATGATTTTGCGCTATAAGTGTCACATTAGGCCCAATCATTACATAATTCCCGATTTTAATTTCGCTTTCAGTTGTTATCATGTCGCATCCCTTGTTAATGTATACGTGGTGGCCTATTGTTACGTTATAGGGTTCCACGATATGTGCCCTATAAATTTGAGTGAATTTTCCTAAGCTTCTCAATTTCAATTTTAAACTATACATATAGATATCTTGTTTAATACTGAAAATGGCGTGATATATAGTTTGGTATATGGGTATTAACTTATATATTAATTTTTTCATTGGCTTTTTCAACGAGCAAACTATATAACTCATGCATTTTTTTGGCCGTATTTTCCCATGTTTCTTCTTTTGCACCTTCAGAATTTTTTTGAGACATTTTTTGTATTAAATCAGAATTTTTCGGGTTCAGAATAAAATTTATTTTTTCTGCTACTTGTTTGTAATTTTTTGTTTCAGCTAAAAACCCATTTTCATTGTTTTTTATTAAATAGGTGAGTGCGGTATTATCAGCAGCCACAACCGGGGTGCCTTGGCTGAGCGCCTCATGCACTACATTACAGAAGCTTTCCCAAATTGCCATATGCACCATTATTTTTGCGTGTTTGATTATGTAGAATTTATCTAATCCTCTAAATATACCTGCAAATATCAATCTTTTTTCAACACCGAGTTCTTTTGCCAGTTTAATCAAGTAGTTTTTATACTCTTGATCTGCTTCTGGCCCAACAATAACGTAGTTTATATCTTGCGGAATTTCTTTAAGTGCCTTAATTACCGTTTCATAATTTTTAATTGGATATATCCGTCCTATTTGTAGTAAGTACTTGCCCCAAGACTTTACTTTCTCCTTGACTTCATTACCGGTATGTTTTTCCAAATCAGCAAATGCTTCATGCTCAACACCATTAACAATAACACTTATTAACTTTTTATTTATTCCTTTATTAATCATTTCAGCTTTTTCCCAGTCTGAAACGGCGCGCACTGCATTTGCAGCCAAATTTATAAAAAGCGTGCCTAAAGTGTATGAATAAATTCTTTTTACTAAAGCTTCAGCTTTTGAGAACACTCTCCATTCAGGGTTAAAACCTCCATGTGGCGTTATTACAAGGGCGTATTTTTTTTGTCCTGTAATTTTTTGCCAGAAAACTTTTAGCAAAATTAAAAAGTGAGGAAGTATGTCAAAATTGTGTATGCAGATAAGATTGGCATTTTTGTAGTCCGGTTTAGGAATAAAACATGGCCATTTGAGAGGATATCTCACAACTTTCAAGCCTCTTATTTCATCATATCGCGGAAGTCTTTCTTTTTTTGTGTAGTCATAGTCTGTCGTATGTATGGTAATATCCCAGCCCTTTTTAGCCAGTACAGTATAAGTTTCCATGATATTCACTTCTATCCCTGCAGCTACAGGGTAAAAATATTTTACAATTACGTCGAGTTTATTTTTTGCCATTTTTTACCGCCTTTATTGCAACTATGCATGGAAATTTTGGATCGTTATACTCGAGTTCTTTTTGCGTTAAATCTTCCTGAGACATACCTACCCAAAAGCACTGGCCTGTTTTTACATTTCCATAAGACTCTATTTCTACGTTTTTCTCACCAAAGGCTTTGTTAAATAGATATCGTGCCCCGTTTGGTGTAAATCTCCAGTAATTTGATTTTGTGTCATAGGTGGGGGATAAACACGCTGATGTGGCTAATAAAATTCCTCCGGGTTTTAGAATTCTGTGGCATTCAAGTACTGCTGCGTTAACCTCATCTATAAGACCTAAAACATGTGTTAATAGAATACAATCATACGTATTGCTTTTTATTACTTTTTTTAAATCTCTCAAGTCTCCGTGAATATTTGCTTTTTTGTTGTTTGAATCAATATCCAATACGTCTGATGACTTTACTTTATTATTGCTGAACCTGTTTGTGTATGTGTTGTCGGTTATTTCAAGGCATTTACCTTTTATATAGGGTTCATTTTTTTGAAGGAATTTTTCAATCCAATAGCGGTCTATCGGCGTGCCTCTGTCATACCCGAATTTACTGCTAATAGGTGCAAGCCAATACTTATTTGCAGGAAATATTTTTCGCATGGCCTGTGCCCTTAACATTCTAACTATTTCTGCTGTCCTATTAATAATTTTCATGGCTTTATTTACCTCCCTTTAAGGACAAGAGAATAATTATAGTTTAAATCTTTTTCTGAATTTCTTGTAATAACATTCATGAATCTTTGTGCGCTGCTATCCCAAGTGTGATTTTCGGCCCATTTAATTCCCTCGTTTTCAAAGCTTTTTCTTAGTTTATCGTCTTTTAGTACTCCAACTATGGCTTTTGCAAATTCATCAATATTACATTTTTCAACCAGTAGACCTGTTGTCGGGTTTTTAACTGAATCTCTCAATCCCGGTACATCTGATGCTATCACAGCTGTTCCGCTGGCACTTGCTTCAACTGCAGTAATTCCCCAGCCTTCCATTGTTGATGGGTAAACGAAGACCCAAGACTTACTTAAAAGGGTTACTTTTTGCTCCTCACTTACACGTCCCAAGAAATTAACTTTTTCCATTAAGCCCATATGCTTTGTCATTATTTCAAGCTGTTTTTGCGCTTCGCCGAACCCTGCAAGAATTAATTTTGCAGAAGGTATGTGTATCAAAACTTTTTCAAATGCTTTGATTAGCGTATCAAGCGATTTGTAATACTTTATTCTTCCTAAGTATAAAATTGTTGGAAGTTCGCTCTTCTTGGCCTTTTTAAACTTATTCTTTTCAATCCCCGGATTTACCACATCAATCTCGCCTTTAAATCCAAGTTTATATAAATCGCCTTTTGTTGAGTCTGAAACTGCTACAATTTTAGAATTTCTGTATATTGTAGGCATTAGTAATGTTTCCAGCTGCTTTGCAATATAAGCAAACGGAAGTAAATATTTTGGAAGTTTTACCTCATTAAGAATTACGTCTTTGTGTACGTGATGAACTAATAAAATCACCGGTTTTTTAACAAATAATGGCGAAAAAAATGGAATTCCATTTTCTGAATCAACCACGACATCATAATATTTTTTTAGCTTGACAGCATAATAAATCACTGCCCAGAAATAAACTGTGAAAAATCCGCCTCTTCTGATAATTTTTACGCCGTCTATTATTTCGTTTTTTGGATTTTTCCGGTCATTTCCACAAAAGACTGCAACCTTGTGGCCTTGTTCCACCCATCTTTTTGCGATTTCGTGAACATATACTTCGGCACCGCCTGACCAAACATGTCGTGTATCTCTCCAATTAAAAATAAGTATTCTTTTTTTGCTAGGTATGGGCTCAAATTCATCAGATTCACTTATTAAATCTTTCACTAAACGGGTTAGTTGCGGATAGAAAAAGTGCATCAGGCTGAGGGTAATTAACTGTAGAAGCGCTAATCCTGCAATTATATTTACAAAAGATGCAATGGTATGATGTGAGATAGAAATTAACCCAACTTCAAAAGCTGCAAATATTAATGGAATTACCGCAAATACGTAATGTTTTTTGACCTGATGATAGGAAACCACGGTTGTGGCAATGCTGAATATAAGCATAGATAGTGCATATAAGGGTAAATACGTTACTGTGGCCACAGCGTTTTTGCCAAATAGTATAGGAACAGTATAGAATCCGAACATACCTATTCCTAAAAAGCCGAAGAATGCGAAAAGCGAGCTGCCTGCCAAAAGCTTATAAAATACAGCGGCAGTTTGGGCTTTTTTACCTTCTTCTTTACTTATTATAGGGATAACAAATTGTCCGAATAGATTACCCAAAAAGTACACCATCTTGCCCGCAAGTGACAGAAGTGCATACAAGCCTGCGGTTTCAGGTGCAAGATAATGCTTGGCTAAGATGACATCCGCGCTTAAAAATACTACTGATGATATTTTAGTGAAAATCGAAGATATGTAGAATCCTCCGGGAAAACTAATGTCCGGATCTTCTTTTGTGAACTCACTTTTTATTCTACTAACTGTGTACGATTCAAACAAAAACGTAAGAAATATTGACGCAGGTATCACCGCATATACAAGATTTGCATAACCGGTTTCGACTGCAATTATTGCCAAAATTACTTTCGAAAAGGATTCTACTAATATACTAAGTCCCAGAATATTGAATTTATGCGCTCCGGATAAAAACCCTGAATTTACTGATCCGACAAATGTTATCATCCAGTACGGAGTAAATAGAAAAAACGGAGCATAATCGCTCTCATTAAAAAAGTCAGCCATAAAAGGGATAGCAAAAAGCCATATAGACGTTGTAGCTAGTGAGAAAAGCCAGGTATATCTTCTTATATATAAATAGAAGTCTTTATTAATATTTTTCAATTTGCCGAAAACATAAGCAGTCTTGTAAGCCGTTGTTTTACCAAGTGAATTTGAAAAGACAGCTGCAATTGTAAATATATTGCTGATAAGAGACACGGTTCCAAATTGGCTTAGATTAACTTCTCGGCCCAAATAGGCGTTGTATATAAAATTTGCTAAATTTGCAACAAACGTAGATAGTATTAGAATTCCGCCATTCTTTACAGTCTGCGATTTGAAGGCAGGTACATATTCTGCCAACGTATCCGCATATTTGTTATATGTTGCCTTTGTGTTAAAAGCCCAATTCCAAGAAGGCCTTTCTATGATCTGTTTTGGTGTGCTCTGTGACGCTGCCTTATCAAGACCATGATGGGTCTTTTCCCAGTAATATGGTTTTACGATCAATTGATAAAACGCTTTTACTGCCGCGACGCTCATTAAAATCCAGTAAAAAGGGACAATAAAAACGAATTTAATAGTTCCCCACTTTTCTTTTTTTGCAAGTCCGATCATATAGTTGTACAGATAGAGGAAATTCCCAAAAATGAGTGAAAATACAGCCATGTAAAAAACTATACTGGGGTATAACGCTTCAATAGTAGTGCCAACATAGTTGTAGAAAACAAAATATGAAATAGTGGTTAGCCAAAGAATCGGATTAATTAAGATGAATGAAATTCGTAAACCAATTATTAACTGGAATATTAATGAGTGCCCTCTGTGCTCCTTTACGAATTTTATTGGATCGCGCATGTGTACCAAATACGTTTGAAAATACCCTTTTATCCATCTCGATCTTTGTCTGATCCAGTTGTTTAATTGACTGTTGGCTTCCTCATATGTTGTTGAATCGATAATTGATGTTTTGTAACCCTTTTTGAAAATTCTCACGCCTAAATCACAGTCTTCGGTGACGTTAAACGGATCCCATCCTCCAAGTTCTACTAATCTTTTAGTTTTAAAATGATTGCTGGTGCCTCCCAGTGGAATAATGGTGTCGATTGACTGTAACCCGGGTAGAATAACGTCAAACCACAGTGAATATTCAGCTGTAAAAAGTTTTGTGAGTAAATTTTGTTCTGTATTGTAATAATTTAGCTTTGCTTGTATGCAGACAATGTGATCATCTAATTTTTGATATGCCAAATAAGCTTTTTTTAATTGGTCGGTATCAGGTTTATCCTCTGCATCATAAATAACTAAATAATCGCCTTTTGCATTATGTAATCCATAGTTGCATGCTTTTGGTTTTGTTTTTGGGTATGAGTGAGGAACGATCTTTGTTCTCACATATTTTGGTAATTTTAACTTTTCGGCGGTTTCTATGGTTTTAACATCGTCTTCTTCTAAAAGCAGAATTACATCAAGCTTATTTTTTGGCCAATCAAGCTTACTGATATTTTCAACAAATTGCCCTATTACTTCTGATTCTTTGTATAAGGGACACAGTATAGTATAAGTTGGTAAATTCTTGTCATTAACTGAATCGACCTCTTCTTTAGTAAAAGCAATTTCAGGGGGAAAATGAAGACTTTTCAAGGTTAAGTAGAGTGTAAACAAAACATCTGCAAAATATATTGCGCTTAAAATTGCAATGATACTAACACCGGTTTTCAGCGGACTTGTAACAAAACTTAATAATATGAATAGTAAAAGTAATGCAATAAAGATTTTTTGTGTTTTTTTAAATGTGACTATAGTAGTAAGATCGTGATGTAGGTTAGTATGAGTGGTATATTTTTTTCCTCTATAGCTTAATGATTTGCCTATGTGATTTGTTGGCTCTATTTGAGAATTATTGTGATAGTAAATTTTTTTCTCCTTAATCTTTAGCTTGAGTGCGTCTTTTATTATATTGTAAGCAGTTTTTATAAAACTGACTTTAGATTCACCTTCATCTCTCACCTTAAAATCTATTTTTATTTCACCTAAAGTATATCCAAGCTCTTTTGCCGTTACGAGAAGTGTAATATCGAAACTCCAAGCACCTATGGCGGCTCTATCAATATGCGCAAAAATATCGGATCTAAAAATTTTTAAGCCTGATTGAGTATCGGTGTTAAGTCCCATTAATAATTTACCGACGATTTTTCTGGACAATTGTGATCCGATACTTCGTATTCGCGACCCATGGTATGAATTTCTAGCTGCAACTACTACGCCATGATTATTTTTCTCAGCCAATTCCAGCATTTCTGTGAGTTTTTCAGGAGGATATTGTAAGTCCGCATCGATAAAGGCAAAATATTCTGCGTCAGATTTTTCGAATCCTTCAATTAATGAATACCCTTTCCCCGGGGTTCCCTCTTTTTCATAAACTCTAAGCTGATATTGTTTTTCTAAATTTTTGGCAACTTCTAGAGTATTGTCGGTCGATTTATCTACGATTGTAATTATTTCAAAATCAATATCCTTTTTTGACAAGCTTGCGGTTATCCTCTCAATGAGAGCCGGTAAGTTTGTTTCTTCATTTCTGGCCGGAATCACGACCGCCAATTTTTTCATAACAATGTCTTTCGTCATTTATAAAAAATAATCCCCTTTGAGGGGCTACTTTTCTGACAAAGCTAGAGGATTATATATCAAAATAGGTCTATATGCAATTTTCATAAGCCCTATAGATGTTGCTATAATGTTTGTTTTTAAAATGTTACCTAGGGAACATCTTTACATATAGCCATGTGCTAGAATCTTGACAATTGATCTTAATCCCAAATCTGGAGGTGTGTTATGAAAACAAGAAATACTGCTTTTGGTCTTCTTATACTGGCAGTCGTACTCGCCGTTATAGGAATTGGTGTGGATCAGAATAACCAGCCGCAAGCAAAGTTGGTTCCCTTGAGTGAATTTCCTTGGAAAAACTATCCGGCTTTCATTTTGCCAAATAGTGGATTTAGTATGACCCTTGAGCTCGGTGTATCAACTGTAGAACAATGGGATCAAGGATACCAAAAAATCCTATTGGTTGAAAAGCAAAGATCTCCTGACGGAAACTACGTTCCCGGAGACGGTGCATATTTGTTTGTTAAAAAGGATGGTTTTGGTGCTGAGCCACTTTATACCTTTATTCCATTTGATGAATGTATTTCACTGATGGAAGTGTTGGGCTTAACAAATTACCCTGCACCGTTCATTTGGCATTTACAGTACGAAGAAGAAACCGGTGACTACAGACTACGCGCGACTCGTTGCGACCAGTAATTCATACGCACGTCCTTAGCAAGATATTTTCTCTTCAAGGGCGTGCTTCTTTTTATTACTAAACTATTCTAAAGAATTATCTACCTACATTGGCAACAAGCTAATTTTTTCAGGATAATCCACATCTATAAAGCCATATGTAATATAATTAGCAATTTTTACTCCGTTTTTCAGCATTTGTTCAAAAACTTTAGGTAATGCATTATCACTTACTAAATAACCGATTTTTTCTGTATCCATAATCGCAAATAACCCGCATGTATAATAATCGCCTTTAATTGTCGACATTTCGGTGATTCTACTGCCAAAAATATCTGCTCGTAAATCTCCTACTTTTTCTTTTGATAGAGCTAAACAGGCAGCAAATTCGTGTTTTTTTGTGTCCGAATATTTAACAAATTCAGTTAACTGCGGTGCGGGGACATAAATGTCGCCGAAAATAAAAAGTACAGGTTCTGTATCTTTGTATTCGAGTACGTACTGGCTTGTATCCTCAAGTGTCTCTTTTCTGAGTGTTATTGGGGTTTTAATGGTGTGTTCGATTGTTTTAATGTAATGCTCTATTTTGTCGTTAGTTCCCATGTAAACTCTAATTTCTGATATTTCAACGATATCCAGCTGTCTTATTATATTAAGTATAATTGTGTCATTTGTTCTTACGGGAATTAGTGATTTTGGTCTTACATCTGCCGAAAAGCCAATTCTTGTTTGCTTTCCTGCGGCTAAGATGATGGCTTTCATTTTTCCATTATACTCTTTCTGCCGGTGATTAGTTTGATTAGCGAATCTCGATCGATAAGTTCTACACTATTGTCTTTTGCCAGTACCTTTGCGTTTTCTGTAAAGTAATTGCTCGAAATTACCATAGCGTTTTGTGCTTTGTAATGAGCTTTAGAGGCAGTGACCTCTTGTATTGCATCTACACCGATTTTATTATTCCATCTTTTCACTTGTACTGTGGTTAGTATTTTATCTTTGGAAATTAGCAAATCTGCGCCATAATCACCGATTTTACCAATTCTGAAAACTTTATAACCATGATCTCGTAAAAGGTGCTCTACAAAAATTTCAAATTCTTTACCTGTCATTTTATCCACTTCAAAAATACCTGCTGCTTTTAGCCTTTTGATGAGTAGAGCATACTTTATTGATTTAAAAACTATTATCCCAAAAATTAACACCCAAAAATACCACATTTGTGTAAATAGAAGTCTAACTATTGTTAGTAAGATTTGTTCTGTAAAATTGTAATTCACTATATATATGATGCTCAATTATTGTTGTGAGAGCAATGATTATTTGCGGAGCAGGCCATTTTTAGGTAAAATGCTACGGGATGCAGTAACTCAGTTTAGTCACACCTTTCTTACTTTGTGCAATTTCGGCAAATACTAGAAAAAGGAGTCTGAATATGAGTATACCGTTGGAAGGGTATAATACCGCTGTTGTTGAGGTTCGGATTAGGTCCGGTAGATTGATGGAATCCAGAGAATTTGTAGTCGCGCATGAATTTAGCAGTTTTTGCGAGGGATTTCGTTCAGCTAAACCAAGAAATCGACAATTGACGTTCAAGCTGTACATTTGGAATCCCAACAGGAAAAAGCATAAGCTACAAAAGGACTGGACTGAGAACGAAATCTACGACGTGTTGTTGTAACCCTATGACAAAGCTGGATCTTTCAATAATTTGTGAACGGAAGATCCAGCTGAACTTTTTTGCACAGATTGCTCTTATAAGATTATTCCAACTTGGGTATAATAGGTTTTGTATATGTCAATAGATCTGGATCAAATAAATAAATATGATGAGTTGATAAATGGCGCTGAAAGACTATCTATGCTAGACGAATTATATTTGGAACTATTCTCAAAAAAGCAAGGCATTATTACAAATTTACTGAAAGAATTGGCAAAACTCAATCTAGAAGAAAAAAAAGCTTTAGGGCCAAAATTAAATTCCATACAAAATAATTTAAAATCATTGATAGAAAAGAGAAAAGTTGAATTACAAGATCAGGCTGAAAATGATCCGCTTATAGATTTAACTTATCCGGAAAAGCCCTCGCCCTTTGGTATGCTACACCCTACGACCCAGGTTATTAGAGAAATGAATGAGTTCTTCAGATACTATGGATATTCTATTTATGAGGGTCCTGAAATAGAAACGGAAGAATACAATTTTAGAAAATTGAATTTGCCAGAAGGTCACCCCGCGACTGATTTACAGGACACTTTATATGTAGCTGATAAAATTCTTTTACGTACACATACTTCTTCAATCGAAGCACGCTTATTAACAGAACAAACGCCACCTATACGCGCGGCCTTTCCGGGTAAGTGCTTTAGAAATGAAACACCGAATAGTACGAACACAGCATTTTTTCATCAGTATCAAGGTGTGGTGGTTGATAAAGGCATTACTCTTCAACATTTGAAGGGTACACTGGAGGCATTTCACAAATTTTTGTTTGGTGACGATGTAGTTTTACGTTATAGATACAAATACTACCCCGAAGTTTCTCCCGGTATGGGTGTCGATATGAAATGTAAATTCTGTGACGGAGAAGGATGCGGTGTATGTAAACAGCGAGGATGGATAGAAGTTCTTGGCAGCGGCATGATACATTACAACACATTAAAGATGTGCGGTATTGATCCTGAAATCTATACGGGTTTTGCTTTTGGAATGGGTCTGGATCGCCTTGTCATGCAAAAATTTGGTATAGATGATATCAGAAAATTATATGGAGGAGTCGTGTACAAATGAAAATTCCTCTTAAGTGGCTAGCTGAATATGTGGATATAGATAATATGTCGCCTAAAGATATTGCAAATTCGATGACAGCTATAGGTTTGATGTTAGATAAACCTATTGAGAATGATGTATTGGATCTTGAACATAGAATGGATCGTTCAGACTGGCTAAGTGTAATTGGTTGTGCCCGAGATTTTGCTGCGTATGCGGGCACTGAATTGAAATATCCAAAAACACACAAACAAAAAGGTAAAGAATTGCCGTCAGGGGAACAAGTGAAGATTGAAGTTGAGTGTCCTGATTTGGTTAAGAGATTTAACACCAGAGTTTTCAAAAATATTGTGGTTAGAAAATCGCCCGATTGGTTAGCCGGTAGTCTTGAAGCTTACGGTATACCCTCAATAAACAATATTGTGGATATAACAAACTATGTAATGGTTGAGTTTGGCCAGCCTATGCATGCGCAGGATTTGGCAAAAATGAAGGCACGTGAAATTGTTATTCGAAGAGCAAAACAAAACGAAGCTGTCACTACATTATTAGGCGAAACTGTGAAACTGTCTTCGGATCAGTTTGTGTTAACACAAGCGGGAGAGGCAACTGTTATTGGTGGTATCGTTGGAGGTGCCTCAACAGGTGTTGATATGAGAACAACCGAAATAGTATTAGATGCTGGAAATTATGATCAGACCAATATTAGGAGGTCATCCCGCGCTCTAAAAATTCAAAACGAAACGGTTTTAAGATATGACAAATTTTTGCATCCTGCTTTGACACAACTGGCGCTTGAGCGTGCCACTTACCTGATTTTAGAGCTCGCAGGCGGAGAATACTATGAAAATAAAGATTGGTATCCCACAGAAATTCCGGTGAAAAAAATGATTTTGAGATATTCCCGCGTGTACCAAGTTGGCGGAATGGAAATTCCGCATAAAAGAATAAAAGAGATCTTAAAGGCATTAGAATACAAAGTGCTTTCTGAGAAATCAGAAAGTTTAGAAATTGAAGTGCCCTACTTTAGAACAGATGTGGACGTTGAGGATGATGTGGTTTCGGACATTTATCGAATTAATGATTATAGTAAAATTCCGCTTTCAATGATTTCATCGTCACCCCCTAAAGAAATCACATCAGAAATTTATAAATTTGAGGACAGGTTGAGGGATTTAATGGTTGGTCTTGGTTTTCATGAACACATTACCGATCCATTAACTTTCGTAAATAAAGAAGACAAAAGCCAAGTTGTTTTGGAAAATGCACTGACTGCAGAAAAAGGTGCTTTGCGAACCGACTTTAAAGGAGTATTAGCGCCGGTCAAGTCGTCTTATTTAAAACATAAAATTGAAGAGATTAAATTATTTGAAATCGGAAAAATTTATAAAAACGATAGAGGTGCAAATGTCGAAACAAGAGTTTTGGGGATGCTGTACGAAAACAAAAATTTAAAAAAATATTTACGCGCGAAAAAAGTGAAATCTTTTTTATCTTCACTATTTTCAAATTTGGGAATTTCAAAATACTCGCTTAAAAATAGTGATCTTGAGGAATTTTCAAACATCATAATAGAAAATACTTCTGTCGGAAGATTGGATAAAAACAGTTTTGTATTAGACACCGAGCTTGTTAAAGGATTTGTTGGCAGATCATCTAACGTCATTTCTGAGGCAAATAACTATACGACTGAAAATTTATCTTTGATAATGGATATTGACTATAAATTCGGAGAGGCATACGAGGAGATTAAGGCGCTCTCAAAGGATATTGTTGACGTCTACATACTGGAAGAATATACAGGTAATGATATCGGTAATGGTAAAAAGTCAGTATTGTTGGAGATTTTATATACCACCTCGCAAACTCAGGAGATTAGAAAAAAAATAATCACCATCTTAGAAGAAAAATATAGCATTTTACACAGAGAATAACATCTGTTTCAGGTGATGATTGTAGAGATGCCTCCATACATTATCTTGAAGGATCAGTCAAAAGCGCAGTGTAGAGCTGTAGTTTTTACGAGGGTACGAGTAGATGATCAGAAGCTGATTGCCCCTGTATTTTTTTGCTTTCATATTAATAGTTAATACGTTTAATTATACCGTTTCTGAAGTAAACTTTTAACAGTTATACAAAATTTTTAAAATGTAGCTGCCCCAATATTCAGTATGCTTTTAATTTGATTTGCAGTTAGTTCATAGTTGTATATTCTTACATCATCAACTTTTCCATTGGCATAATATCCTGCGCCATCGTTAAGATATCTGCCTATAGCGCCTGCTTGAGCCTGATTATGCATTGCTGTATAGCTTCCAATAATAACTGAATCAGTGTCCTGCTCAACGCCATTAACATAGAGTTTTATACCTGTTGTTCCGGATGTTCCATCATAGGTTGCCGCTACATGTACCCATGATGACTCGTAACCGGTAAGATCGGCTGTGGTTTCTCTACCTTTTACTGCAGAGGTTGAGTTATCATATAAATCCAATTCGAGTAAACCCGATGAATCCATTTTAAAAAAGTATTCAGGTGCTGTGGTAGATCCTTTAGAAATAATTCCAAAGCTGGTTGCATCGTTTGGATTAATCCAAGCTGTAATGCTGAAAGGTTTGTCGGTAGTAGAATTACCAAAGCTTAAAAGGTCACTGTCTGAGAAATCGAGGTGGTCATCTGTGCCGTCAAAAGTACCTGCATAATTAAATTTACCGGAAGATGTTGTATTTGCACCGCTTGCAGAGGTAGCATGCAAGTTATTACCTGACGTGTCTTTAGCTTCATCAGCAGTGCCATTCCAGCTGGTTTCGTCCATTTTCCAATGAGCTATCGGTTTTCCCCTGTTATAGTCCCATGCTATTTGGGCTGGGGTGCGGGCGTAGTTGTATAATCGAACATTATCTATTGATCCATCGAATGCGCGGTCGCCATTTTCACGATTTCCAATAAGCAGGTTTTCATTGTCACCATATTCAAATCCGACAGTTGGAGTGGTATTGGTGGTGGTGGTCATTTGTATTCCATTAATATAAAAGGTAGGTGTGTTACTTACGCTAGAATTATCAAATGTTACGGCCACATGTGTCCAGGTATTAGTGGTAATAGAGTTCGCATTTGAAGAAAACCAACCGTCCGTGCCACCATTTGAATTGTTATAAAGCAAGAGACTTTGATTGTTGCAATGGGAAGAGTTGCCGTCATTACACACTGCAAGAGCCCAGCCGTTTGAGGTTGAGGTACCTCCGTCGTCAATTATTCTACCTAATGTGCCTTCGCCGAAAGATTTGGGTTTGATCCAGGCTGTAATCGTACCTCCGCCGTTAAATATTTGAGTAATGGGAGCAGAGTCATTGGTAACTATATAGTCGTCTGTGCCATCAAAAGCGACACTACTACCCAGTACCCCCTGGTTCCATACTGGTCCAGAGGTAAGGGTACCAGAATTTCCATTACCAGAAGAGTCGTTGGCAGTCGTACCAGTGTTTTCATCCATCATCCAATACCCAACAGGCGCTGCACAATAATCAGAGCTGCCCGGTACACAAAATGCGTCAGAAGCCGAATTACTAGCTGGACCTGTGCCGTCTGTAGATAAGGCTCCAAATACAGTAGCCTTACCCTGATTCATGTCTACTAGTATTTGTCCTGCGGTTAACGCTGATCTGTAAATCTTGACATCATCGATGTCTCCGTTAAACTCATCACCATTGTTTGTTGCATCGCTGTCTCCTATATAAAGTGTGGCGGAATTTGCCAATGAGCCGTTGGCTGTAAGTGATGCATCTGTTTCAGTGAGTTTTCCGTCAATATACATACTAATACTTGAGTTGCCTGATTTTACTGCCGCCAAGTGATGCCAAGTACCATCATAGTAATCCAATGTCAGTCCATCTCCGGCTGCATCTTCAGGACCCCAAGTTGAATCATCATCAATACCAAAGATAATGTCTCCGCTGGAATCAGTGTAAATAGAATAACCGGCGCTGGCTGAGCGTTTGTCCATTAAATATTCTATACCGCTTGGGTTTGATGCCGAGTCTGATTTGAACCACATAGTAACTGTCATGTCGTCTGTGCTGTCAAAATCAAAATCGTTATCATCGGCTCCACGACTTAACCAAGTAGCACCGGTTCCATTCCAGGCGGCATAGTTTTTGCCGTCTAAAGTCCCTGAAGCTGAGTTGAGTGTAAGGTCGTTTTTGTTTGTGGATTGATCGTAGGCTGTTGTGCCTGAGGATTCGTCCATTTTCCAGTAAGCGACATAAGAACCTACAGGTGAACCCGGTGCCGGATGGCCGCCATTCATGTCTTGGACAATCTCTGCTTGAGATCTCTTATATCTGTATATTTTTATTTCGTCCAAATATCCCGGAAATAGCTGACCAATTTGATTGTCTTTGCCTATGTAAAAATCAGCGGAGGTATCATCATTGTATCCTCCAGTGCATGCATCTGTGGTGGCATAGCTTGCTGTTTCAATCCCATTAATATACCATTTTACCTTTGTTGTGGCTGCATCCCATGTAGCTGCAATATGTACCCAAGTGTTATAAGGTATAGTATTGTCTGCTGAATCGTATCTGCCATCTTGTGTACCGCATTCTGTTATAAATGCTGCTCGTTGAAACCCTTCATGTAATTGTACATACCACCCCTTATTAGTATTTCGAACACCTATTGGTATATCGGCAATTGCCTCGCCATTGTCACGCCAGTACATCCATAAAGATACAGTCATATCAATATTTGGTAGATTATCCATTTTTGCATCTGTGGATATTAAGGAATCTCTATAAATATAACCACCATCATCTCCTCGAAATGAAAGAGCGTTTCCAAACTTTCCATTCGTCCATGATGGCGAGTCGTTCCAAGAGGTTTGAATGTCATTTCCTGAAATATCGTAAGCTGCCGTACCGGCCCCTTCATCTAAGGGCCAATATGCGTATGGTCCCGGTGCCCAGGAGTAGAGGCGGGAGACTTCGGCTGGGGAGAGGGCGCGGTTGTAGACCCTGACTTCATCCATTAAACCGTTGTAAAAATTACGTATCGTTCCACTATTAGCATCAGAACTTAATCTGAAAACTTCAGAAGTGTCAGTGAAATCTACTGGAACGCTTACACCTGGAGTAAGTGTTGCATCTAATGAGCCATTTATAAAAATATCCTGTCTTTTACCACTTTCAAAAACTACAGTTATGAAATACCAGTTGCCTGTAGACAATGTTAGATTACCTTTGTAATCAGTATTTGAGTCATAGGTGTTAGTTTCTTGTACGTTCCAACCAATTTTACTTGTGTTGCTTAAATACAATTGAAATTCCCTATTGCCAGCTCCTGGATCGTATTTTGAAGCTAACATTTGTGTGGTACTAACATCGTCTGGTTTTATCCACATAGATATGGTCAAACTTGTATTTGAGTTATCTATTACAGAAAGATCACTGAACGATATGTAATCATCTGTTCCGTCTGTATCACAATTAGTTCCAAATTTCCCGGCTACCGTACAATCCATACCAGTCCCATTGTCACCAACCCCATTGTCTCCGTATAATGTTCCTGAATTTCCGTTGCCGGATGAATCTGATATTGTTTCACCCTCTAAATCAATCCCTGCATCATCCATCTTCCAATACCCCACCAACCCATCAGAAAGCCAACTGTTATCAGGTCCCAAATAGGCTGCTGATCCTTCAGATAGCCCTCGGTTGTAATCTAGTTTTATTTCATTAGCAGTTCGTTCATAAGCATAAATCTTAAAATCATCTATAAATCCGTGAAAATTATTTGAAGTGCTTCCACCTATTAATAAATTATTTGTATCTGCCGACGGTGCCCCAGAACCGTTTGTACTTGATCCCTTTGAAACCCCATCAATATATATTGTAATCTCATCGTCCGAATCATCTGTATATGCCATTGCAACATGATGCCATCTATTTAGCATAATTCCGTTAGTTATTATTTTTGTTGCTGATGTTGAGGATAAGCTAAGACTTGTTTCCAAATCCGCATAACCATCTGTATCTTCATTCGTAACTCTTATATATGTATTTGTCCCCTTATCAAAAATTTCTCCTTGATTAGATTCTCCATCAGAATTCACCTTGATCCAAGTGGAAAAAGTGACACTTTTACTCAAACCGGTATCGAAGTCAATCTCAGCAGAATTTGTAATTGTTGCAACATCGTCAGATCCATCAAAAAACATACAAGCTCCCTCGACGCATTGATTAACAGATTGCCAGGTACCTCCTGTCATGGCTCCGTCATTACGACTATCTGATGTATCGCATATGTCATTAGCTCCACCAATACATGTATTGTCGCCATTTTCGTTGAATTTCCAGTGACCTACCGGTGCTTTGGAGACCTCTTCTTGTCCACGAGAATAAAAAGTAGAAGGGGAACCAACTGTGTTTTCTGTTGTTAACAGCCATTGATCTGATCTTGCAATATCTGATATTCTCACTTCATCTACTCGTCCGTCGTAATAATTGTTTCCCTCCCCGCGGCCAACAAATAAATTATTAGGGGTATCATACAGCGTGTTTGCAAAGCTACTTTCTCCTCCGGCACTGTCATCTGTGCCGTCCAAATATACTTTAAGTTGATTTCCGGTGCCGTCCAAAACACCTGCGACATAAAAATATGAGCCGGATGTAATAGTAGTATTACCATTTTGTTGATAATAGTTAGTTGAACTGTCGTAAGAGTATATAAGCGCTTTTGATGGATTAAATTCGAAGCCCATACAATAGGGGGAGTAACCATTTGAATCCTCCTCTTTACATAAAAAGAGATCTTTTGTATTTACTACGTCTGCGTTTATCCAGGCTTCTACAGTATATGTAGTACCGGTTAATTCCAGACTAGCTGATGTAGGAATTTCGATCTCATCATTGGAGGTATTATTAAAATCAGGTGCATCTCCAGCGATACCGGTACCTGTTCTGCTTGCAACATCAATAGCAGAACTATCATTGTTATTTGACGTTGAGTCTAAGTAATTTCCAGCTGATTCTGCAAAATGATACACTGCCACATAATTTGAATCCCACACACCTGAGGCATTTTCTTGATTAGATGCGGCTGGATTTCCATAATACATATATATAGTTGTGTCCTCACTGCTTAATAATTTTGGAACATTTACCCATGCAACAACTGCACCCGTTTCCTGCGTAAACTTTTCAAGTTCAAAATCAAGTAGATTAAAGTTATTATCAGTAAATATAATATCGTCTCCGTCTGTTTGCGTAGTTGATATGAGATCAGTATCTGTATGGTTTATTAGTATTGGAAAATTATCTAAGTCACCCGCAACTTTGTCAGCATCAATAACTATTGCTTTTCTAAATTGCCATCTATCGTCGTACCATCCTTCTACTTTCCCGATTTTTTTTGTGCTACTAATGAATATTGGAACAATAATTAAAAGCACTGATACGCTAAATATCAGTAGCAATCTTTTGCTTTTTAGTAAAGTTATTTGATCTATTTTACCCATTTTCTTGCACAGTAAAGTCAATAATGCATATATATATATTATAACGTTACTTTTTTTAGTCTATTCTTTCGTATTAAGTGATCAATACATCATATTTTGTGTTATTCGCAAATGAGGTAGGTTGTGTTAATGCCAGTTAACTCTGTTAACTATCTTAGTGAGAGTATCACAGGATTTTTCCACTGGTCGGGGTGGGCAGACTCGAACTGCCGACCTCACGTACCCGAAACGTGCACTCTACCAACTGAGCTACACCCCGATTTATTTTATAAGTACAGGTTCATTTACTAAACTATCAGAGAGTTTACAAACACCAGAATAATATCAGTGTACTTAAAAAAAGTATACTAGGCATTGCTCATAAATCTTCACTTTTTACATATTATCCAAACTGTGCCACAAAGCTATTGCCCCAAAAGTTTTGTATGGTGCCCATTTTTTAATAACTTCTTCAATTTCTTCTTTTTCAGGATCTTCTATATTATATATTTTACAAAACCCTTTATTTAAACCCAGATCTCCATGAGAAAAAACATTCTCACGTTTTAAAGTAAACATCAAAAACATTTCGGCTGTCCATCTGCCTATTCCCTTAACCGTTATTAGTTTTTCTATTACCTCTTCGTCTGGAAGTTCCTCCAGTGTCTTCAGTTCCAAGCTATTATCAAGTGCCTTTGCAGCAAGGTCTTTTATATATCTCACTTTTCCCCAGGATAACCCTACACTGCGTAAATCCTCTGCATTCATTTCCAAAATTTTTTCAGGTTTGATTATTTCTTTATCAAATAACAATTTAAATTTATTAAAAATAGATCTAGCAGCTTTTCCTGACAATTGTTGACCGACAATTGCATGACATAAAGCCACAAAATAATCTTTTTCGGTTTTTGATTCTTCAAACCACTCACTATAATCAACGTCTTTAATATATTCATAAACTATCGGGTCATTTTTTTTAAAATGTTCGTGAATTTGTTTAAGTTTCATTTTTGCATTATAAACCATACCGATAAAATAAATAACGTATGCTAGTATGAAGTGATATGACTAATATTCAACAAAGAAAAAAGAAACATATCGAATTGTCTAAAAGCGCAGAGTCTCAAATGCCCGTATATCCGTCAAAGTACACATTAAATTACAATGCCTTGCCTGAAATATCTTTAGAAGATGTTTCAACCAAAACAGAATTATTTGGCAAAAAAATGTCACAGCCTTTAATTATTGCTCCTATGACGGGTGGAATTGACCACGCGGATCTAATAAACAGAAACATTGCGATGGCTGCCGAAGAAACCGGTGTTGCTTTTGGTGTTGGATCAATGAGAATAGCCCTGGAAATGGAAGCCGCCCGAAAAGGTTTTTTTGAAGTAAGAGAGTATGCACCCAAATCGTTAATATTCGCAAATATTGGTGCTGTGCAATTGAATTACAAAGTAAAACTGGACGATGTTAAGTTACTTATTGATCTGATTAAGGCAGATGCGCTATACGTACATATAAATCCACTTCAAGAAGCGCTTCAGCCTGAAGGGGA
>CAZPYT010000010.1:0-20861 GCA_964590955.1 uncultured Candidatus Saccharibacteria bacterium
TTCGAATTTAAATATTCTTCTGTAAGATAATTATTACCAAGAACTATTTCAACTTTGTAAATAGAAGGTGCGTGTAATTGTTCTAATAAATTATCTATGATAGTTACGTTTTCAGATACTTCAAATAAGGCTTTAGGCTTAATGTATGGATCTATTCCAATTCGTGTTTGTTTACCGCCTGCAAGAATCACCACATTCATGAGATATATTATAATCCATAGACATGTGCATTTTAAAAATCTTTAATTGTTTCGCAGTTACACACTTAACCTATTGCATCATAGGAGTATGACTTTCGTAAAATCTGTCTCCCGTACCGGTTCCCGGTAATCTTCTGACACCGGCTCCGTCTCTTGGATACATACGATCTCCCATATTATTTATAAAGTTTTTTCTGAAGGATTCGCGTTCGTAGTATCTTCCTCCATAAAAACCAATTATTCCTGCAATAACAGCTGCTGCTGCCAGTTTTACTACTAAATCTTTATTCATAGGTTCATTATTCTTTTATTAGCTGAGAAAAAGCTGAAGATCTTATTCATATCTTAGTGCCTCAATAGGCTGAAGTTTTGACGCCCTCTGCGCGGGATACCAGCCGAAAATCACCCCGATTACACAAGAAACTACTACAGCAATTCCGATAGATTCGTAAGCTATTACCTGTGGAAGGCTCATTTTTGCAGTTATGACCATAGATAGAACCACTCCGACAATAACGCCAATGATACCTCCCGTAACGGTAAGTATAATTGCTTCGATCAAAAATTGAGTTGTTATCATTCTCCTTTTTGCACCTAACGACTTTCTGATTCCAATTTCTCTAGTTCTTTCAGTTACCGTAACGAGCATGATGTTCATAATTCCTATTCCACCTACTACTAAAGAGATAGCGGCAATACCTGTAAGCAGTGTTGTAAACGTAGCCGTCACTTCGCTCACAGTTTCCAGTAAATCGCTTGATGAGAAGATAGAGAAATCAGCATCAACCGGATTGGTAATATGGTGCCTTTCAAGCAAATAATATCCCACCTGATTTTCAGCTGCATCTACAGTGTTTTCATCTATAGCACTAACATAAATATTACTGACGTGCTTAACACCAAATAGACCTTTCTGAGCTGTAGTGATCGGCACGTAAATAGCTTCATCTGTGTTATATCTTCCGGATGTTCCTTTTTCTTCTGTTATTCCTATCACGGTAAACGATGCCCCGTTAATTTTTATGTTTTGACCTATTGGATTTGCATTACCAAATAGATCTTCGACAACCTGTGGTCCAATAACTGCCACTTTTGTCAATAAATCTATATCTGTTTGTGTAATACCGGTGCCATATTCGACTACAATATTTCTTATTGTGAAGTAATCAGACGTAATGCCGTTTACTTGGGTATTTGTGTTATTTCTCTCAAAAGAAATCTGGGCATTAGCTATATATTCTGCTGCAACTTTATTAATTGTAGTGATACGCTTTTCTTCTGCCAATGCCAGTGCATCGTCGTATTTCAAAGTAGTCGCGCTTCCTCGTTCCCCACCTAAAAAGCCTGATGAACTTGACCCTGGCCTGATCGTTAACAAATTTGTCCCAAGTTGAGAAATTCTGTCGATTGTACTTTGCTGAGCCGCTTTTCCTAAAGTCATAAGTGTAATAACTGAGCCAATTCCGATTATTATTCCCAAAACTGACAAGGCTGTTCTCATTTTATTTGTTTTTAAAACCTCAACGCTTTCTTCAAGTAGTTCAACAAATGTCATTTTTGCTCCTTGTCCTTTATAATTTTGCCATCTACTAGAGTTATTATTCTTTTTGCTTTTGCGGCTATATCGTCTTCGTGTGTGATTACTATTATTGTATGTCCTTCTTCGTTTAATCTCTTAAAAATGTCCATAATTTCATAACTTTGACTTGTGGGTAAATTTCCGGTTGGCTCGTCTGCAAGTATTATTGATGGATTCATAGCTAGTGCTCGAGCTATAGCAACACGTTGTTTTTGTCCGCCTGACAATTGATTTGGTAAATTTTTCAATCTATCCGAAAGTTCAACAGACTCAAGAATTTCAGCCGCTCTGCGTAGTCGTTCATTTTTATCTACGCCGGCATATGCCATTGGCAGCATCACATTTTTTATTGCTGAAGTTCTTGAAAGCAGGTTATACGCCTGAAAAACAAATCCGATTTCTTTATTTCTTATTTCCGCCAGTTCATCGTCTTTCATGTGTTCTATATTAATTCCGTTGATTGAATAAGATCCTGATGTCGGAATATCCAGTGCGCCTAAAATATGCATAAGGGTTGATTTACCCGAACCTGATGGTCCCATAATCGCTACAAATTCTCCTTTTTTAATTTCAAAGGAAACATCATTCAATGCCGCAGTTTCGACATCTCCGTTTTTATAAATCTTTGAAACATTTTTTACAGACAGCATAAGCTACCTTATAAACATACCGGGTCTGAAATTATCTCTTTGATTTTGCTGGGTTGCTTCGTTATATCCTGACGTCGGCAATGAGTTAACCAGTATAATGTCTCCTTCATTAAGACCTGAAACCACTTCGGTGTAGGCTCCGTCAGTAATGCCGGTTTCGATTTTTACTACTGATTCTTGCCCGTCTTTTAGAACTGTAACGGTTTTCTGTTGTCTATTAGAAGTGATCGCTGCTGACGGAATTGTAAGTACGTTTTGTTTTTCTTCGAGAATAATAGTCCCGTCAACGCCCATATTGGGTAGAACATCTTCAGAAGGTTCATCAAATCTAACTATAACTGTATAATTCGTTACTCCACCTGAAACTGAACCAATTTTATCTATTCCTACGACCTTGCCTGTAAACTGCATATTGTCGATGCTGTTTAATTCCAATACAGCCTTTTGTCCCACTTCGATATTATTAATATCCATTTCGGTTATATTAAGCGAAATTATTGGATTACCTTCTTTTTTAATTGATGCGACGGAAGTTGAAGTTCTTTCGGACAAAGAGTTTGAAATATCCATTCCTTCTACTACTAAAATATTCGCTACAGTACCTCTATCAGGTGCTACTATTGTGGAAGACTGTGCCTGATAGGCTAGCCAAGCTTTATTTAATGAAATTTTAGCTTGCTCGATTGAACTGAGCTGTTGGTCGTATCCATCTTTTGCAGAAAGATACGCATTTTCAGAAATTTTGTAAGAATTTCTCTCATAATGTGTTTGATAACTGTTTTGTTCTTTTTCGGTGTCGAAGTCTTCTTCAGCGTTAATTAATGCGGTTTCTTTTAATCTAAGTTCTGTATATGCTCTGTCTAAAGAATTTTTTGCAGATAAATATGAACCCCAGGCTTGAGCCAGACTTTCTTCTCCGTCTGAGTTGAGTGTTATTTCCATAATTTTTTGACCTTTAACCACTGCATCACCCTCTTTAACATATACCTGTTTTACAATGCCGTTTACACTAGTTGTGATAGGGAGATAGTTAGCAGTCTCAACAATACCTGATGCGAAAATACCGGAAGTAATAGTACCTCTTTCTACTTTAGCCTCTGATTTTTGAACTTGAGTATCAGTAGTTGCTGATTGCCCCATCAGCTTTTGTCCCGCAAAAATCAACGTACCAATAATGATTATTAAAAATATTCTGGTTTTGTTAGCTTTTAAGAAACTCATAATTTATATGGTTACCTTATTTGGACACCCTGAGAATAAACTGAGAATTTAACCGTTGTCTATTGGTAGTACAATTTTAAACTCAGTTTTTTCATCTAACATACTTGTCGCACTTATTTTACCGTTAAGGGAAGTAACGATATCTTTAGCTATAGCAAGACCTAATCCGAAACCTTCGTATTCAGTTTTTGATCGTGACGTTTCCGCTCGATAGAATCTTTCAAATATGTGTGGTAGATCTTTTTCTGAAATACCTATACCTGTATTAAGGATTTTAATTACTCCTTTTTTATTTTGATTCGAAGTTTCTATGTGTATGCTGCCTCCTTCTACATTGAACTTTATAGCATTGTCAAAAATTATTGAGATCACTTCAATCAGTGAATTTTTGTTCGCCAAAATCATAAAATCTTCTAAATCAAAAGTTGTATTAATTTTTCTATTTTTGATTTTGTTTTCAAATATTTCATATGTAGACTCGATAATATTTTTAATGCTAATATTTTCATTTTTATTTAAGGGTACTACAGACTCGTATTTGTGTTGTTTCAATAGATAATTTGCAAGATTTGCCAGTGAATCCACATCATCAATAATTGATTTAATAATTTCCTTGGCATCATCAAGTTTAAGATTTTTATCTCGCAATGTAACTTCAAGTTGAGTTTTCATAGCTGTTAATGGTGTTTTTAATTCATGAGAAGCATCAGCGATGAATCTTTTTTGTCGGTTTGTCATTTCTTCTATTGGCTTTAAGGTTAATCCGGCAAACCAATAAGCCAATGATCCTGTGATAATTAGTATTGCAATATTAATCGATAAAAGTAAGTATAGTGTGTTGGCTCTGATCTGTAGAACTGCTTCTTCTGTGAAAGGTTCTTGAAATTTTTCCGGCAGCATCATTCCGCGCGGCATTTGTCTAAGTCTGTTTTCGACCCTCTTTTCATGCAAAAGAAGTGCTCGTTCTGTAAATCCGCTTACGTTGACGTATACAATTGAACTAAAAGATAGGGTTATTGCCATCACGATCAAGACGTATGCTGTTGTGAGTTTTATTCTGGCTGACTTAAACATCTTGTTCTTTAAGTCTGTAACCAAATCCTCTTATTGTTTCTATAAGGGGTGCAAATTTAATAAAAGGTTTATCAATTTTGTTTCTTAAATAACCGATATATACCTCGACGGTATTTGGAAGAACATCTGCATCATAATTCCATACATGTTCTATTATTTTGTCTTTTGTAAGAATCATGTTTTTGTTACGAATCATATATTCCAGCAGTGCGAACTCTTTTTTGGATAATTCAATAATTTCGTCATTTCTCGTTACGGTAAACTTATCTAAATCCATTAGCAGGTTATCGCATTTCAAAACGTTTGTTCCGTTAGTATGGCTCCTTCTTATTAGTGCCTTAACGCGAGCTAGAAGTTCTTCAAAAGCAAATGGTTTTGTTAAATAGTCGTCTGCACCGCAATTTAATCCTTCAACTTTATTTTCCAATTCTGACTTTGCGGTAAGCATTAATATTGGGATATTAATTTCATCCTTTCGCAAGTTTGCACAAATATCAGTACCGCTTATCTTAGGTAGCATTACATCCAATATTATTGCATCATAATTTTCGGTGGAAGCAAAATCAAATCCTGTTTCACCCTCATAAGCCACGTCCACCGCAAAAGCTTCTTGCTCAAAACCTTTTTTCAGGGCATTTGCGATTTTGTGTTCATCTTCTACTATTAGCAGCCGCATAAGCACATTATAGTGCATATACTGAAAATTAGCTGAGAGCTTGGATTATTACTATAATAGTGGAATAATAGATATATGCCTGCCCCCCTTGCTGATCAGCAATCAAAAAAAATTAAGAATAACAATCTTGAAGCAGTTTTGTCCAATCCTGATATTGATCCCACACTTTTTATAAATACTGTTGTAAGGGAATCGGTTTTTTTGGCGGCATCAGACATACTTTTTGAACCAAGAGATGAGTACCTACTTTTACGTATAAGAATTGACGGTGTCTTGTATGAATTGGGCCGCTTCAGCATGTCTAATTACGACAAAATTTCCTCGAGAATAAAAATACTATGTGATCTTGATATAACAAAGAAAAACAGAACACAAGAAGGTCAATTTACAGCGAATGCCGAAACCGGTGAGATTAATTTGCGTGTAGCCATAGTAGAAACGGTCTACGGCGAATTGATTGTTATCAGAATTCATGAAAAAAATACAATAATAATGGATTTAGAAGCCTTGGGTTTTAATCAAAAATCATATGAAGATTACAACAGAATAATTAACAAGGGCGGGGGATTGGTTTTGGTTTGCGGTCCTACCGGCAGCGGAAAAACAACGACTTTATATTCCACCATTTCAAAATTAAATCGTGGTCAAAACTACAACGTTATGACCATCGAAGATCCTGTTGAATTTAAAGTAGAAGGGTTGAACCAAATGCAGGCCGATGAGAAGAGAAATTTTACATTTGCCGCTGGTTTAAAAACAATTTTGAGATTGAGCCCGGATATTATTTTGGTAGGCGAAATTAGAAATTCAGAAACGGCAAAAATTGCCATTGAATCAGGATTAACCGGTCAACTGGTTTTTTCGACAATACACGCGGATGATTCAGTTGGCGCCTTATTTAGACTATTAGATTTAGGCATAGAACCCTATCTACTTAATTCTGCTTTGATTGGAATTGTTGCACAGCGACTTGTAAGAAAAAATTGCCCTTATTGTCTTGAACACTTTCCGCCTACACCTGAGGAGTCTGATATCATGCAGACTAAACTGGGCAGAATTCCTGCACAGCTCGCACGGTCAAAAGGGTGCAGTCGTTGCCAAAATTTAGGATTTACAGGAAGAATAGGAATTTATGAAACTTTACCTCATACCGCAAGCATAAGAGATTTAGTTCGTAAAAAAATAAGCGAAGAAGAAATGAGGAACACATTAATTACCGAAGGTTTGACAACACTGTTGAAAGATGGTCTGGAAAAGTGTGAACATGGTGTTACCACATTGCAAGAAGTATTTAGAAATAATGTGGGATCTATGTAATACAAAGGGTGGTCATTTTGTTTATTATCTGATAGCATTTTAAAATGAAGGATTTAGATAAATTTATTAAGACAAAGTTTAAATTATTTCACGGATTAAGATCAGAAAAGGAAGACGCATTGATCTATAACAAAGTTAGCGGGCATTGTCTCCGAACAGTCATGGACTTTATGGCAAATAATTTATCAGACGAAATAATGAAAAGTTTTTGGGATGAAGTCAGTTCAAAGCAAAATTTGGGGCAAAAAATGCAAGTTTTGGCTGATTATTTAAAAAAAATAGATAACTTTGAAAAGAGATTGGCTTTTAGATTGTCTTTTTCTGTAAATAAGTTACTTTTAGATAGTTTAAGGAATCAATATGCTATTCGAAGGACCCGCTGATTTTCAAGGAATATCTCATGATGATGTCCCAAATGAGCATCCATATGTACCTCATGGTCGTTATGGTCATCGACCGGGTGAATTTGGCGGAGATACGAGTGGCGTAGGCTTTGGGCATAATGAATCTCCTGATAATACTTTTTCTGAGGAACTTTCTGATGTGTTTGGTGTAGAACTGGGTTCAGATGTACCATATTCTGAATTATTTGAGGCATCACCTGTTCTATCTTTGATCGAAGACTGGGCTGAGAAACTGGGAATGTCCGATAGTTCCATAGGTTCTTCGTCAGCTGAAACAGAATTGACATTTCCAAGAGAAACTATTGAATATGAGAATGAAGACGGGTCTTTTAAAGGGACTGTTGCAAAAATGCATAGACAGGCACAGGAAGAGGCGCTTTCTCTTGTTAATGAAGGCTTATTAACTGAAAATGAGGCAATTTTATATACTTTAGGTCTAATTGAGGATGCTACCAACACTGCTTTTGACACTCTGAAAGAAATGGCCGGCGATGAAAGTTTAGAGGCTGATTTACATTTGCTATCTGCTTCATTCCTATTGTCTGAGGCATTTGCTGTTGCCACGGATAGATCAAAGACTGCACTTCTAGAGGCCTTACAGGATGCAACGCTTGAATCAGGCGATTTCATACTTCCAAGCGTCAGAGACATTTATGAACATGGTAGGTGGCAGAAAGAATTTCTGAACAGAGTTAAGTGGGAGACTCGTGCTGCCAGCGGTATGCGAGTACTGTCTTTAGCGATTGGTATAGGCTCTGATATTGGGTCTCTTGTCGATTCATTTAATCCGGAGAACTCCCCTATGCATGGTGCGCGTTCAGCAGCCTATGAAAATAACGATTCGAGCCAATATTTTTGGCGAGATGTGTATTCTGTTGCCGGTGCTGGCTTGGAGCAACCCTCTCATACAGAGGCAGTAGCAGAAGAACAACCTAACCATGTATATCAAATGACGCCTGAGGCCATGACACACTTTATGGGAGAAGTACAGGATGCACTTTGGGATTTACCGGACATCCATGTAGATTCAAGTCTCGCCGGCGCAAACGCAACCGTATATGAGCGTGCTGATGAAACGGAGTATGTAAATGTTGATGCTATGTTTGATTTTCTTGAAGTAGATTCGACGCACGAACCTGAGGAGCAGACGCGTTTTACACTTTCAGTTCACCGGGATTATACAAGCGAAAGAGGGTTGAATGCAGATTTAGGTTTGGGTATAGATTTGGATACGTTTGAAGAACATACGTACGATATTGAAGAGCTTATGGAAATTTACGATGCCGCAGATGCACAAGATTTTTTCACGGAGGATGAAGATAATCGATTTAGGGCAGGAGTAGCAGGAGAAGCAGGTCAAATAACAGAAATTTTAACAACTTTGGTGACAAATGATTATGCTAGAGAAGGCGCTTTTGAGTCTCTTGATGCACTAGAAGGAGAGACTAAAGTTATGGCATATGTTAGTCTGATGGCTGAAATAGAAAGTGAAGTTGCACGTCTTAAAGGTACTTTGGGTATTACTAATGAAACTGATGAGGGATTTGACACAATTACAACATATGAGAAAAACGGAGTAGAACAGGCAATACACACATCCTTCAGAAATGGTGTTGAAATAGGGGATGATGGTGATAACAATCAAACCGCAGAACATAGAGATACAAAAAGCGGGATTTTTGTTGCATGGGTTACAGATGTTGACGGTACAAGACGCGTTGAAGTATTTTCCACTGATGATCCCCGTGGTCCTCACGGAGAAGAAGGTGAGAATTATTGGGATAGTTCGGATGACTTGGAAGAAGCTTACGAAAAAGGTGTACGTTCAGGTACCTATGCAAGGTGGTTACCTAAAGGTACCGGGGGAATAACTGTTACTGTGGTAGGGCAAGAAGAGTCAGAACCTGAGCAGATACCTACAATAATACCTGACTTTACAATTCCTGAGACTACCCCTGAACCGGAATCTTCTGATAAACCGCCTGTTGAAATTATCCCGAAATCAGAAGACCCAAAAGAAAATATTCATAATATTGCAAAAATAAAACTAAATCAAAATAATGGACATGGTCAGAATGTTATTGTGTTACCGGATGGTACTATTTTCAAGGCTGATCTTTCTAACAACGGACAAGGCAAATGGCGCCAGCTGGCTGAGCAGCTAGCAGAGCTTGCCGGAATGGACGTTGAGTTTAATGAATGGTCCAATAAATACCTAGATGGGATTGACTTTTCAGTAGATCCTGATATTCATCCAAGTCAGGCTAATAAGCAAACAGACCCTGCACCGACTTTTAGTAACGAAGCTGCCGGCTTTATACCAGAGGGCACTGCTATTGGTGATTTAGATGTAAACATAGTACAAGATGCCCTTAATAATAACGATTCCGGCTCTGAGCAAAACTCAAGCGGTGACGAAGAGCCAAAAAACAGGGGTCAAGAGAATAAAGAAGATAAAGAAAAAGAAAAGACTAACAACGGAAAAAATGACTAAGTTCAAAAATATTTAGAGTAATTTCTGATCAAAATTTTCGCATGCAGGGCTTGTTATTGTAGGGCTATTTATATAGTTATTTACAGATGATTTACCCCCGCCATCAAAAGCAAAACATTTTAAATTCGAGAGCTGATTTGTATCTTTGTATATAACAACTATTTTTCCCACACCTTCTCCACTGCCGGCACCCAGTTGATCCGCGAGAACAACATAGATTTTTCTATCAACAAAAAACACCTGGTATATATTGTTTTTGGCATTTAAATCTTTATCATGAATCCTAAAATATTCATCCCACTTTGAATCCCCAATCTTTCTTCTCAACAGTCCTGAATATGCTGTAGATTTACCGATTGGAATATTCATGCTGTGTGTATTTACAATCTGATATTCATAGCCGTCGCTGGTATATTTTTCACCAAATTGGTTTTCATAATATTTAACCGGATACGGCTCATTTTCTAATGCCAGTTCCATCCAAGAATTTTTAACGAATTCTCCTGATGTGGCGTTTATTTCTGCATATGCCGCTTTCTCATTTCTATAGTCAAAGAATAATCCGAAGTCATCTTCTCCCAGGTATTTCACTTCTTTTATTACCCAGGGGAATTCAGGTGTGATTTTATCCCAAAGAGATTTGACTGTTACATTGCCTTCAATATCAGAGATTGAAATATCAGTCGGATAATCACCTTGTCCATAAGAAGCAATAATATATTTTCCACCTTCTGATAAAGACAAATACCTATTAGGTTTTTCAACTGCTGCTAGTACTTTTGTGCTGTGTATTGATAGTGAAGTGTCTGCTTTGAAAAAGATGCTTTGTTTTTTACCTGTAATTATACCGAATTTAAAGTCCACTCTTTTTTTCAAATTATTGTCATAGGTACGAATATTAATTATTTGTCTGGCATCGGTTACATCTAATGTTTTGGGGTTATTAATTGTTATTTTTGCAGAATTCATACCTGCATAATATCCGATGAAATACCATAAAAACGGCAGTAAAATGAAAAGAGTCAATGCCAGCAGTTTCGAGAACTTTGTAACAGTTGTAAATTTTTCAGGTATCTTTAACATTTTTTATTCGTTTTTTTCGGAGTAAATTCCAAAAACAGATAGCATAAAAACTACGGAATACATTACAAGTCCATAGACACAAGACGGTAAGCCTAAAATTAACCCGGTGGTTGCGCTGCAGCTTAGACACCCGTTTGAAAATAGTTCTTTATATGATAGATAACCTGAAAAAAGCATACCGACAATCGAGATAACCATAATTGCTTTCAAAGCACATGTTTTTGTCATGGATTTATTATATTACTTGGTGCAAGTTTAAAAAAGGTAAATACGCTGTGCTGGAAAATTTATTGCAGAACAGCGTATTTGTAATATCAGGCGTAAAGCGGTACTTTGATATCAGTTGATTTGTGATATCTGTATTTTTCGTCGACGGTATTCATGCTTTTTCCCTGTAATGCAGTAGCAGTGGTACCGTGGTATTGTCCCAGAATTACAGGCAATTTGTCTTCAGGTGCGCTAAGTTCAAATCCCCCATCCATGTCAGTGGTATACTTATCTACCACTACCCATGTTTTCCCGTTGTGCCAAAACAATCCGACTAGGACACCTACTGCAGGATCATCTGCTATTTTATGGCTTAGTTTTCCGGTTATTACAACGTCAGTCATTTGTGCCTCCAGTATAGTTTGTATGAATATTGAGGAGATTTTAACAGAAAATTGTGCAAGATGCATTTGTGTTAAGTAGTTTGTGGTTCAGGTGGTCTGTAGCCCTTTGCAAATCCAATTTTAGTTTTATCGAACCCGTGGTCTGCGGGATTTTCTGATAATGGTTTATCGAATATCTCATGTGCTTCTGATATTTCGCTTTTTAGTTTGGTTATCAGTTCTTTTAATGGTTTATTCCCGGTGTGTGCATTACTAAATTCATCTGCCGATGTTCCCATTTCCTCCAGAAGTTTTTCCGCGTTATCAATGTTAGTATGGAGTAAGTCTAAATTTCTATTAATTTGCTTATCCGTAAAATTTGCTCCCATTTTGTTTAAAAGAATTGCTGCTCGTGTTTTAATAATTTCAGTACTCACTTGTTCATGAACTTCTTGAACTAATGCTGCTACATTATCCGGTGAAAAAGGAATATCTGTATCAAAAAGAGCATTAAAATCTACAGTTGCCACTTCGTATGGATTGTCATAACCTTTTTCGGGATTACTAGTGTCTTTTAATTCTTTTGTGACTCTAAAAATCTTTGTAGCGTTACTGGACAAAAGATCAGGAAAGTCTTCTTTTAAACCATCAACCTGACCCTTAAAAAAGTAAAACCTATTAGGATCCAAAGGTATATCTTCTGCATTGTCTACATCTTCTACGGGATACCAAATCTCACTTTTTAATTTTTCGCTGACCATGCGCTTATTTTATCAAACAAACACGCTAATTAATATTAATACCCTCAAGCTGCAGACCCTCAAGAAGCATCATACTACAATCCACAAATATCCAGTTTGAACCGTTGTTTAATGAATTTGTACTGCTGGCAGTGTAAATTGTTGCTGTCCCTGCCTGGTATGACACATTAACGTCTGTAATTCTGAAAGCACCAGCACCTGACCACGATCTTTGTGCTGCAGCTGTAGACGCAATAGTTATTGAGTCAGCGTCGCCGCACGCAGCCCCGTTTGAGTTAATTGTTATTGCACCATCGTTGGTTACAGCTCCGCCTAAAGTTATACTGCCCGTCGACATATTTTGCCATCGTCCGAAATCTTTGACATCTACTGCAGTTGTACCTTCTGCCTGTAGGTTTAACGCACCTTGAATTAACCACCCTGCCAAAATAGTCAAAGTGTTTGTAATACGTAGGTGATTTGTGGACAAAGTAACAGTTGAATCTTCACTTTTGTTGATGGTCATATTGTAAAAATTTTCGTTTGTACATGTGGCGGCATTCGCACAGCCTGTGTTTACAGTAGCTGCGGCACCTCCGTCAAAAGTTACTGTGTTTGTACCTTCTGTGAATATGTCGGAATTTGTCCAATTTCCTCCGACTGTAATGTTATTGCCATTTGAATTAAATGTGCCTCCTGTAATAGTGACGTTGCCATTAATATCTGCTGTTGTGGTTAATTGGTATGTTGCCCCTCCCCCGGAATCGTTAAATGTTACGCTATAAAAATCTGGTGTACCCACGCCCTGCGCGTCGATCGTATATGTAGTTGCACCCGAGCCGTCAAATAAAACTGTACCGCTTTGAGGTTGAAATGTATCGTCATTATCCCAGCTATTATGAACTGTAATCTGGTTATTTTCACCGGATTTTGCGTCTAAAGTACCGCCCGTAATAGTTACAGTATTTCTTACAACCAAAGGATCTTCGACTTCTACAGTAAGTGCATTTCCTCCGTCATTGATAACCAGATTATAAGGTCCGCCAGTTCCATCCGTAATCAAATCCTCAATGCCGCCAGTTCCGTCAAAAGTAATCGTACTTGTGGATGGATTTAGTGTTCCTCCAACATCTAATTTATAAGTTCCGCTAAGATTTACAGTTTCAGATGCCGCTGCAGTCCAAACGCCATCAATTTCAATGTCATGGGAAGAAGTTACATTTCCGGCTGGTGCAAAAGTAAAACCGGTTTGTACAAATAGCTCATTTGGTGTTTCAACTGTCAGCGTATTAGGTGTGCCGGCTTCTGCATCGAAAAGCATATCAGTAGCATTTTGATCGTTATCGTATTGATCTAGGTCTGTTATAGCAATGCTTGCACCTTGCTCATGCCGTAAAACTAAGTGAGCTTGATATAAGCGCAAATTATCCGATGAAATTATGTCTCCGCCATCTGTAATCGTTTTTGTGTTCGCAAAGTTAGTACCCCCATCAAGAAAAAAAGTTAGTTCAGATCCGGCAGAAGCATCAACAACAGCTATCGTAAACCAACCGCTCCCGTCTGTGGTTGTGCAGTTTGCTGATCCGGCGTCTACTACAGCGCATATACTTTGAGATGTTAACGCACTACTTTCATTATCATCAGTAAATACACGCCCTGTCCACATATCAATATCTTCATTAAATGCTAAGGTGTGACATCTCCACGCACCTGATGCACCGGCAGTTGCTGTTGTACTTTGTGTACCTGTTGATATTTTATCTGCAGACGCGTAAACTTGTCTGTTTGCCGGGTTACCGCCGCCGTTGTCAAAATCATATCTTTCAGTAAATGAATTTGACCATGTAGAAATACTTGAAGATCCTGCAGTTATTGAAAAAGCAGAAATATAAACATGATTGCCCGTACTGGGTGTTACTGAAGGACACTCTACTGTTGTATCTCCGCTACCGGTTGCAGAGTTATTTGTATCTAATATACTTCCCGCAGTAGTTTCTACCCCGCTGTACTCCATCATAATCGCACCGGCAAAGTCATTGCCGGTCCAGCTGCAAGTAGGGTTTTCGGTTGCCCCGGCTGATATTTTATACCAGGTGTATTGAGTCGGTGTTCCGCTCTCACTATATACATTTGTCCAGCCTGTACCTGTTAGCGTAATTGTCTTGCTAGTTTTTGTCATACAAAATAAAACGACTAAGTCATTTGCTGCTACTGTTAGTGATGGCGCTAAACTTGAGTTATTTCCTCCTGTTGCCGATGCCCCTGTAACATATGCTATTGCATCTGCTGCTATTTGCCACTGTCTGATTTCAGTAAAAACCAATTTATTATTTTCGGAAAAAAGTTCTAGGGGGCCCAGCAAGTAAAATTCAGGACTGATCTCAGGTGCTCTATAAACATATTGCAGCTGAATCTCTTCTCCGGCTTGTAAGTCTACTTCCCACTCTATATTTTTCTTATTTTTGTCGATAGTAATATTTATCGGAATTTCATCCGGATATAATTCAACTTTTTGAACAAATTGCGCAGTTTCAACATTCGGATTGTAATTTTCATTTATTGTTCTATTTACGGAGCTTGCTATTGCCGACTTTATCTCGAAATTTACAGGAACTGATTCTTTTATTATTCCTTTAAAATTTTCATTGGCTTTGATTGTCAAGGTAACCGGGTAATCAACAGGCGGAAATATTCTGGTTGCACTTTTTCGTTCGATATCAAAGGGTACATGGTCTCTAACTTCAAATTCGTCTGTGATAGAGTAGCTTCCGTTTGAGGTAAGCGCTGTTAGTACCATAGTGTATTTTCCGGATTTTCCGGTTACATAATTAGTCTCGTAGTCGGGTGTAGGTATATATTCTTTCTTACTACAGTTTGGGCTTACTCTTATAGTATTATCTGTAGTTGTAAAAGTCTGAGTTTTGCCTTCAGGATTTTTAATTTCTAGGTTAACTTCAGCGTCACAAACCATTTCACCTTTTTGATCCAGCACTGCTATAGAAATCAATGCTGATTGACTCGGTGTGTATATTGACCTGTTTGTATTAATTGCCAGAACGCCCCATGCAAAATCCTGTTCAAAACTTGTAGTATTATTTCCTTTAGTTACGTCTACCGCTACTTTATATTCCCCCGGTAATAAATTATCGCTCATGTTTTCCCCGGATAAAATGTATCTGGTTTCTGACTCTTTTTCTATTTGCAGCGGAATTTTATTTTGATTTTCATCTGCTGTATAAATGATGTTTGCGCTGATTGTTAGATCGTTTTCACTATAATTTCCGGTAGTATCAGCCATTACTTTTTGAATTCCATAATTTTTTTCGGAAATAAGTCTTGGTGTTTTTTCGAAATCCAAAATAAATACAAGTTTGTCTGAAGGTTTAAATACTTCTTTTTGCGGAAGAATAGGATTTTCTACATCTGACCTACCCGCGGAATTTATCATTACATATGCTAATCCAAAAAAAAGAACCAATATCAACACAAATTTAAATTTATCTAGAAATTTCATAGTATTCTGCATATTGTTGGATACCCTTATATATTAGCATTTTTATTTTCTGATTTTGTCGTGGGATTAATGTCTGATGCCTTATTTGTAGCTGGGTAGCGTTTGATATCTTAATCTCAAACTATTACTGACAACACTAACTGAACTTAGTGCCATTGCTATGCTGGCAATAATTGGAGAGAGTAACACTCCTGTAAAAGGGTAGAGAATACCGGCTGCGATTGGAATTCCTAAAATATTGTAGCCGAAAGCCCAAAATAGATTTTGTTTTATTGTTTTTAGAGTTAGATAAGATATGTCCAGCGCCTCCAGTATTTTATAAATATTTCCCCCAACCAAAACAAGATCCCCTGACTCGATGGCTACGTCAGTACCTGTACCCATAGCAATGCCTATGTGCGCTTGTGCCAGCGCAGGTGCGTCATTAATCCCATCGCCAACCATAGCAATAATGTTTTTATTGTCTTGCGCCTGCAGTAATTTTATTTTATCGGATTTCTGATTTGGCATGACTTCAGCAAATACTTCATCAATACCAATTTTGTCAGCAACAGCTTGAGCTGTTTTAATGCTGTCTCCGGTAATCATTATTGTTTTAATACCTTTTTTGTGAAGCAGCATTACCATCTCTTTCGCCTCTTCTTTAACAGGATCTGCAATTCCTATTAAGGCAGCAATTTTCATATCTATTAGCACAAAGGATACTGTTTGAGCCTCGCTCTGTAATTTTTCAGACAGTACAAAGGTTTCTTTTGGTATTGTCACTCGGTTTTCTTTTAGTAACTTTGAGTTGCCGATTAATATATCATGCCCTTCTATCCTTGCTTTAATTCCTTGCCCGGGCAGATCTTCAAAATATTCAACCTCTACCTTATCCGCTCCACTCAAAAACTGTTCTACGGCTTCCGCTAAAGGGTGCTGCGACATTTTTTCTGCTGAGTAAATATAACTCTTAATTTTTTCCGATTCTGATTCCTCAAAAATTTTAAGGGTTTGAACCTCCGGTTTTCCTTTTGTGAGCGTGCCTGTTTTATCAAAAACCATATGTGTGATTTTGCTTGAAATTTCTAAAGCGGTTGCATCTTTAACCAGAATACCTCTACGTGCTGCTTTTCCTGTTCCTACCATAATTGCTGTAGGCGTTGCCAACCCTAGAGCGCATGGACAGGCTATGATCAGTACGGTTATTGCTGCATAAAAAGCCAGAGAAAAAGTAGCAGTAAAAGACCAGATAGAAAAAGTTATCAAAGATAAAACAAGCACTGTTGGTACAAAAATTCCTGATACTTTGTCGGCTAATTTTTGTATAGGTGCTTCACTCGCTTGTGCATCTTCAACCATCTTAATTATCTGAGCCAAAACTGTATCAGATCCTACCTTAACTGCTTCAATAACAATATGCCCGTTTTTATTTAAAGTTGACCCTACAACTTTATCTCCTACAGTCTTTTCTACGGGTATAGGTTCTCCGGTCAACATAGACTCATCTATCGACGTAGTTCCCTTTACGATAATTCCATCTACAGGAATTTTTTGTCCCGGTTTTACAATTAAAATATTTTTCACCATAATTTGCTCTATCGGAAGTGTAATTTCCTTACCATCTCTTATTGTAATTGCCTCTTTAACCTGAAGTTTCCCTAGTGCCTTTATTGCATCTTTAGTTTTTTCTTTTGCTATTGTTTCGAGATATCTGCCAAGCAAAATAAAAAATATGATAAATACTGCAGCTTCAAAATAAACCTCATAACTTTCAAGATTAAGAACATTGGGTAAGAATGTAATTATTGTAGAATAAAGCCAAGCCGACAAAGTACCGATCATAATCAAAGTGTCCATGTTAAATGTTTTTACTTTCAAAGCAGTAAGTGCACTTTGGTAAATCTCTTTTCCCCCAATGAATAACAGAGGCGTTGCAATAATAAACTGAAGATAATTAAGAGTTTGCATTTTCATACCCATGAATAACCTTAGATTGTAGCCTGCATGATTAAGAAACATTTCCAGCATTAAAATTAGGAATGGTATTAACCCTATACCAACAAAAAGCAAATTACTTTTAAGCTTTTTTGTTTTTTCTTTTGAGTCAGATATTGTATTGGGTTCTAAAATGATATCGTACGATCCCATTTCTTTTGCTTTTTTCTTTATGATGTCGGGTTGAATTTTGTTCTCATCATATTCCACAACAAGTTTTTCTGCGCCATAGTTAATCTGCGCATTTTTTACACCGTCAAGTTTATTTATAGATCTTTCAAGCAAAATTTTGCATGAAGCACAGTGCATTCCCGTCACGGGATATGTCTTTTTTATCATGAACTAGTACACTTCCACTGTTACTGGGTCTACCATACCCATTGAACATGAAATTTTATATACACCCGGTTTAGGCGCAATAAATTCAACACTATTCATACCCGGTTTAAGTTGAACAACTTTTGGATATAAGCCCCGCGCAAAAACAGCTCTGGCACAGCCTACTGAGCCACTGTCGTAAATGTCCCATTTTGTTTTTACTCCCGACTTTATTTTTATGTACTTTGGATAATATTCAAATCCTCTTGCTTCCATTTGAATCACCTGTTCTGCTATGTTATCTATTTCCACAATTTTTGTTTCATTTTTCTTAGTACCTAAATCGCTTAAGCTTTTCAACCCAAGTACATTGAGTTGCGAATTGGCTGTATACAGAGCAAAGAAAAGTATTACTACACCTGAAAAAAAGCTGAATTTTTTTGAAAAAGCCAGATTAGAATAAAATTTAACGCTAGAAAAACTTATCAATGCCAAAATGGGGAGTGTTCCCAAAGAAAATGCCAGCATTTGCGTCATACCTTGAAAAAAACTTCCGGATGCGATGGCGCTCGTTTGTGCTATTAGTGTAAAACCGCATGGTATGAAAAAAGTCAAAGCGCCTGTTACAAATGGAATAAATTTACCCTGTAAGTCATAATTTTTGTCTAAGTATTTGTTATCTCCTAAAAAATTAAAAGTAAATCGGTTGAACCATTTTATTCCCACCATTTGAAAACCTATTATTAGCATAATTACAGTAACCGCTAGAGTCATAATGGCTGTTGTAGTAATCGAGAGCTTGAAAATGCTCCCGGCTGCACCTAAAATTCCGCCAAAAAGTGCAAAAGACACTAATCTTGAGAAGTTAAAGTAGACGAAAGGAGTCCAGCTTTTTTTGGAATTGTTGTTGTACATTTCATTCCATCTTTTTGACAATGATAAAAGAAGTCCGCCTACTAGTGCCGCACAGCTTGAAATCCCTGCAGCCAGTCCAAAGATAAAAAATGCGCCTAATGACGATCCTGCGGTAATTGAAAAATTCATTAAAACCCCATTTTTTTCAGCGAAGTAGAAAGCCATTAGTAGCAATGCTGCCCCTATGGATAGAGTCAATAAGTCTGATTGCTTCAAATTATCTTCCTTGGGTTTATTCTCAAAAAATGAATATCCAAGTTCATTAAATATTCCATTTAGTTTTTCGAGGGTAGGAGCTTTTGAATTATCTTTTGTTCTTACTACAACTTGTGATTTTTCCAGTGAAACTTTGACGTCATCCACATTATCAATATTTTTTATATCCTGTTTTATCAGAACTTCGCAGGTGCTGCAGTGCATTCCCTTAACATAATAAATTTTTTCGTTTGTTTTTTTACTCATTTATACTTATAAATATCAAGCAACTCAGTAGTTATTTTTTTCATATCTCCCTTTTTTGCCTGCTCAACTACACAGTGCTTTATATGGTCTTCCATGATTAGGGCATCCAGTTTTTTAAGTGACTTTTGTACAGCCCTGGATTGATGGATTACATTTATACAATATTCGTCATTTTCAAGCATGTGCTGTATTGCTTGTACGTGGCCTCTAATAATTTTTATTCGATGTAAGTGTTTTTCTTTTTTAGTTTGCATAGCCTACAGGTATCCCCCCCGTGGGGGATACCTATAAACTTATCTATTATTGTAGCGCAAGTCAAGTCCTATATGAAAGTGTTAAAATTTAACTTCGGAAATGAAAAAAAATATTTTTACAACACTGGATAATTTTTACATGACAAGTAAAGTTGGCAAAATAGCCGTACTTGATGGGTTAAGAGGGTTAGCAGTTTTAATGGTTTTTATGGTTCATGCGCAAAATGGGGTAAATTCTTTTTTTAAAGAAAAAGCTTCGCTTTCACAATTAGAATTGGCTTTTCAAAAGGTCATGGGCTATTTTCCGCTAATTGGCTCTATAGGAGGGCATTTTGGCGTGGATTTATTTTTTGTTTTAAGTGGTTTTTTAATTTACAGAACTCTCACAAAAAAGCCGGTTAAATTTGCCGATTTTATGGTAAATCGTGCCCGTCGTTTACTTCCGGCTCATTTTTTTACACTTTTAAAATCGCTGGCAGGTTTTGGCTTACTTACATCATTGTTAAATATTCTAATGTTGAGTGATTTGTTCATAAAAATTAAAACCATAAACTTTGTTACGTGGACTTTAACATACGAATTATTGTTCTATATTTTGTGTGCAGCTTTAGTTATAAACAGCAGAAGATTTAAGGTACTTAGAAGTTGGACATCCCTTGGACTATTCTCATTACTTATTGTAGTAAGTCAATACACTTTTGCAGAAGCGCTCACTGTTAGAAATATAAATCTACCGAATATCAGATTTTTAACATTTTTTATGGGTGTTGCAATTTCTAAGATATATTATGAGGAAAAAGCTATAGCTAAATCGATTTCTAAATACGCAAAATATTTTGCTATCCCTAGTTTGTTAATTATTTGGGCAGCTAAGGTTGAATGGGGGATTAGAGACTATATTCCAAAATCAGATTTCTATCGAATCCAAATGGAACCTCTGTTTGTAATTATTGCCTTGGCTTTTTCAGCGCTGGTAATTTCTATGATTTTTTCAGAAGACGTGGTTATTAAAAAGTTTTTCGAATATAAACCCCTTAGGGCATTAGGAAATATCAGCTATTCATTTTACCTAGTGCATGCGTTGATAACGCTTCCCATTGCAAAAAAAATTCTATCCGAGTGGCAAATAGGCTCAGGATCAAAAGCATTTTTGTTTTTACCCTTCGGATTTGCTGTATCTTTTTTGATTGCGTCGATAATGTTTCATTTTTTGGAAAAGCCCTATTTTGTAAAAAAGCCAATATTAAGCAACGTTCCAGAAAAAATTACAGAAAAAGAAGTTTGGTAAATTGAATGCCTTTAGTGATTGCTCTAACCGTAAGAATTTTAAAAAGTCATAATTTATATTATTATGTTGATTAAAAAAGAAAACAGGTAGTATTGCTACTACCTG
>CAZPYT010000010.1:20871-31356 GCA_964590955.1 uncultured Candidatus Saccharibacteria bacterium
ATTATGTTGATTGTGATCCGAAAAATTATAATAAACTACATAATAATATTTTTTTTATTGTTGATGTTTCCTTTGATATGGTTTTTTAATCAAAGATTGAATTATAGAAAATTCTTAACATTAGACACAAAGTTTTCATTAAAGGCTAACACGCAGTCAATCGACGATATCTCAAGTCCGACAGAAATAATGTATATACTCATTGAAAACGGGATACCTGCTGCAATGACACATAAAATTGTTAACCCGCGGGGCTTTTCTGTGATGGGGCGCACCCTTATGACAAAATATGGGGAAGTGATATATTTGCCTACGAAAAAAAATCTGACGCACAAAATGAGATTTCAAAATCTAAAATTCCTACTCCTTTGATTCTCTATAAAAACTGCATAATTCACAACAAAAATAATAATCTCTTTTATAATATTTTGCCGAGGCTTCCGCTGCTATTCGTGCTAGCAACTTCAGCATTTCTTTTAAAAAAAATAAACTATTGGAAACACGCTGCCCTTACCTATGTTGCTTTTGTAGGTTTTAATTCGGTTCTATTTGGTCAATATTACGTTTGGATGTTTACTTTTCTGCCATTGGCTTTACTGCAGGACAAAAACTCCGTCTAATTTTTCCATTTTCTTAGTTTGTTATACTCGCTTAATAATTTTTTGAATAATTCTTTTGTAAGTCTTGTCTTTTCCCCATTAACTTCTACTTCATAGTCAATTATTCTTTGAGGGAGTGTGTTTTCTTTAAGTTTATGTCCGAGTTTTTTATTGATTTTATGTTCCAGTTGAAAAATTCTTTCACCTGCCTTCTGTAATTCGTTAGAATCAGTATTCCAGCCAAAATAAGCATTCACTATATCAGACCAAATGTTATTGTTATAGAGAAAATCTGCGAATATACAAGTTCCTAACGAATCAATTAACGCCGCCCCATTTTGCTGTTTTATTGTATTTTTTGCAGTTTCTACTATAGGGATTTGCCCATTTCTGTTTTCGAGATCAAAATTTACGGTCCAGCCTTTACAGTGGTCACCGCCATTAGGTGCCGTGGCGTAGTTGACCGCCATACCGACAGCTGTTCTAGGATCCCAAGCCGGTAATTCCAGTGCTTTTGAGTGCACTACAAATTCTTTTCCAAAACCGAAGCGGTTTGCAGCTGCGACAACTCCTTCTGCAAGAAATTTACCGTTCCCTCTTTTTTCCGCAATTTCTTTGATTAGTTCAAGCATTCTATCAGAATTCCACGTATCGTTGACTAAGCCCCTGTCTATACATTCTTTATACCAACCCAATACACCTCCGGTGCTGATTGTATCCATACCGTAATCATCGCATAATTTATTGCACTCAATTACTGTTTTTAAGTCGAAATTATCGCAGTTAGCTCCGAGAGACCAAATCGTTTCATACTCAGGTCCTCTTACTTCGTTTTTATCTTTACTGCTGACAATTCTTGTACATGCCAAAGGACAACTCCAACAAGCCTCAATCCTGACCTTGTATTTTTTATATTCTTCTCTGTTTAGTTGTTTAATTTCATTTTCTGAAACAAAATTTTTTCTATAGTTGCTAGCCGGGTAAGTTTGTACTTCATTCGACCACTCAGTAAATTCAGGAGTGCAGTAGGTTGAACGCTGTTTGTCTTCTTGCATTTTTTGTTTGTGAAGACTCAGAATAATTTCTCTTACTGTTTTGTTATCCTTTGGTGCGGGAATTTTATCTGACTTAATTACTACAATAGCTTTCAACTTTTTATAGCCGAAATGCCATCCTGTGCCTGCTCTCCCCGCAGCTCTTTTGTCTGCCATCATTGACGAAAAAGTAACTAGGTTTTCACCGGCTTTTCCTATAGCTGCGATTGATACTTCTTTTCCTTTATATTTTTCTCTTAGCTTTGTTTGTGTTTCCTGAACGCTTAAACCAACCAAATCATCTGCGCTTTCAAATGAAACACTATTTTTGTCGACAACAATATATGTCCATTCTTTTGAAGTACCTGTTATTTCAAGAGCCGCAATTCCGTCATGTTTTAGGTGTGTACCAAAGTAACCGCCAAAAGAAGAAGCCATATAATATCCGGTTTGAGGCGATGTGCTTACAAATTCAGATCTGCTTGATGAGGGAAACATCGTACCTGTAATTAGACCCGGTACAAGAAAAAAAGAATTATCGGTGTCTTTTGCATCTTTAACATTCTTAGAATATAAATATGCCCCAAGTCCTCGACCGCCAAGATATTTTTTTATAACATCTTTTTTAATAGATAAAAATTCTGAAGTTTTTTTATTTAAGTCAATTTTTAAATGTTTATTCACCAATGTTGATTATATCAAAAATATAATTATGCTAACGCTGCCTCAACCGTCTTTATAATGTCTTCCAGTTTAGAACCTGCTTTCATTATGTAGCCAGACGGTTTAAAAGGGGATATTTCAGCAGCATGAATACTGTAATCAAGATTAGACATGATAATAATTGGTAAATCTTTTCCCCACGGATCTCTTCTTATTTGTTTTAGTACTGCAATACCATTTAATCCGGGCATCATTATATCGAGCAAAACCAAATCCGGCTTTTCTGCAAATACGATTTCCAAAGCTTTATCGCCGTCTGCGGCAGTTACAATATTATATTTTTCCATTCCAAACTTTTTTTCTAAAATATTTCTCAGAGTCTGATCATCTTCTACTATTAAGATTTTTTTCATTATTAATTTCCTAACTTAATACTTATGATTTTAACACATCAGATTATGCGGTACTGATAGTTAATTTGCCCTCATGTCTTTTCATACCTTTTTTAGACAATTTGAACCAAAATGTTGTACCTTTATTTTCTTCGCTTTCAAAACCGATAACACCTCCCATTACTTCTATTGCATGTTTTACTAAATACAATCCCAGACCATTTCCTTCCCCAATAAGTTCTACCGCGTTATTTGCTCTGAAAAACTTTTTAAAAATCTGGTTTTGCTGTTCTTTTGGAATTCCTATCCCATTGTCTTTTACGTAGCAAACATACTCATTGTCTTTATCTTCTAGTTTGACTTGAATTTTCTCTCCGTCGGGTGAGTATTTTATTGCGTTGCTTATCAAATTTGTAATGGCATGTCTAAGTAGATCAGGGTCGACATAAACATTTCCAATTTTAGGATCTACGAACACTTCGGATGAGAGATTCTTTTCTGTTATTTTTGGGAGCATTTCGTTTGAAATATTATTTATAAATTCAATAAGATTTGTTTCAACCGGTTCTACCATAAGTTTTCCTGATTCTAACCTAGAAATGCTGAGAAGAGAGTTCACCAGTGAAATCATTCTTTCATTTGTTGTGTTAATTGTTTCTATTTCATTTCTAATTTCCTGTTTAAGTTCGCCAAAATCTCCGGATATCAGCATCTCAAGCAGCCATTTGTTTGCAGCCAGCGGTGTCCTTAGTTGATGCGATGCTAGTGATATAAATTCTGTTTTCATTCGGTCAATTTCTTTTATTACTGTAATATCCCGCTCTATACCAACAAAATAAGAGATTCTTTTATGTTTATCCAATACCGGAGATATTTTTACTTCTGCCCAATACAAGGTGCCGTCTTTTTTTCTATTTTGTAATTTTCCGGTGTATGTACTTTTATACTCTAGTAAAACTTTCCACATTTCTTTATAGAATTCTGTCGACATAACACCGCCCCAAAGTTCACCGGCTCTTGTTCCGATTGCTTCTTCAGGAGTGTACCCGGTGACATGTTCAATTTCGGGATTCACATATAATATCTTCGCGTCTTTATCCGTTAAGATTATTTGGTCCGAAATGTTTTCTATAGCTAGCTGAAAAAGGTTATGTCTATCTAAGTTGTTGATTTGAGAGGTGATCTCCATTGAATTATTCTAACAGATATTAGGCTTGTAAATTACATTAAAATACATAAAGTTCTATGAAATAACCGTAGTAAGTAGTAATAAATCACACAAATTTAATTTTCGTTTATATATTTAAAAAAACTCTGAGTGTCTTTCATATTATAAATTACACACTATAATTTATTTAATGACGCTTGTAGCAGAAAAAAATCTAAGACTACTAAACGTATTGTCTTTTTTAGATTCCTTTAGAACTTTTGATGCAGTTCTTGCTGTGTACTTTAGTCAGGTAACGGGAAGTTATGCTTCTGCTATGTTTGTATTATCTTTAGTGAATTTGTCTGCAAGTTTTTTTGAAATTCCAACCGGTGTTTTCTCAGATAATATTGGAAGAAAGAAAACAATGCTTTTTCACTATATTACCGGCGCAATCGCGATTTTGTTTTATTTTGTTGCTCACTCAACATTTCTCTTATCTGTAGGAGCAATAATATTAGGTTTCGCAATGGCCATGAGCAGTGGATCCATTCAAGCTTATGTTTATGAAAATCTGGGAGCTATTGGCATTCCGGAGAATTTTAAAAAATATGAGGGGTCGAGAAGATCTATTGAAAAAACCGCTCTACTTATTGCTGCCATAGCAGGCACCGTGATTATAAGATATTTTGATATTAGAACAGCTTTGATAATAACAGTGCTGACAAGAATTTTGGCTTTTGTAATAGGGTTTCAGCTTAGTGACGTGAAAGCGCACAGTGACATTTCCAGCAATATATATTCTCAAGTTAAAGATGCCTGGAAATATTTCATATCAAACAGCGTTATTAAAAATGTCGGCATTGCGAAGATTATTTCATACGGTGGAGGAAATGTAGAATTCAGGTTTAAATCAATATTTTATAAAACATTGTTGCCTGATTGGTTGGTTAGCACGGTTGGGATTTTTACCAGCGTAGTCTCTGCCGTAGTTATGAAATATACAGACGCGCTTGTTAAGAGATTTGGATATTTTAAACCGCTTGTAATTGGAGATTTTCTCAACAGGCTTTTCACATCAATATTGGTATTTATTCAAAGCCAATTCACACCATTTATTATGACCGCAGTAGGAAGTACAGCATTTGGAATAAGAGATATTGCAAGCGAGGACATACTTCAAGATGTATATAAGCCACAACAGCGCGCTACGATGGGCAGTCTAATAGGTTTTGCTTCCAGCTTGTTTTACAGCATACTTGGGGTTTTAGTTGGTTTTATTGCTGATATTATTGGTGCGAAATATACACTGTTACTGCTTCAGATATTTTTAATGTCATCGTCTTATTTCTTTTGGCTTGGGCTAAGACATCATAAAACATGTGATTTGCTGTAAATGTTATTTTCGGTAAATATAGCGTATTTTATGACCACCACTGAGATATCTGCTCTAGCCAATAATCCTTGTTCCCGTTAATTTCTTTCTGTTCGATAAGTTTATCCAGTACCTGTTGTGTCTGTTTAGGAATTTCTCTATCAGCCATTTCTTGCAAAGCTTTGTCCGAAATTTCTTTTCCTGTTATGGTGTCATTATCTTCAAAAGCTATGTCTAGAAATGCAGCAACTTCCTGTTTTCTTTTTTCTATTTTTGCAGCTTGTCTATTTTCTTCAAATTTAATGAGTTGCTCAGTTTTTTCTGCAACTATGTCTGAGGACACATCATATTTCTTGTCGAGAAAATCCCTTTCATCGTCTGACAATTTCAAGTAACTTTCAAGTTCATTGATTCGATTTACCCTCTTGAAAAAACCCTCGACTCTTTCCTCCGGCATTTTTACAGAACTTTCAGTATTAGCAAATTGCTCGTAATCTCTGGCAGGGGTTCCATAATCCATTAGTATTATGTTTCCGTTACTGTCATTTTTCATAAAATTTTCCAAACTAATATCAGGAGGAACACCAAATTCTAAAAAAGCTCTTTTTGCAGCCCATACTATGTCTTTAAATTGTTCTCTGAATTCTGTAACCAGCTGCTCAAGTGACTCATATTTTTTATTGTCACCTTTGGTTAATTCTTCTATATTTTTACCGGGTATATATCTTTGAACCAGCATATACTCTTTTTCCCCCTGTGGATTTTCGCCGTAGACATAGTAGCTTTTTTCGAAGTGATCTCCACCGAAAATATTCTCCAAAATTTTTTGTTCTTCGATATTTTTTAGAACCGTCTCTTTACTTCGAGCCTTCTCGATGTTTTCAGGAGATTTTGGATTTCCACGAAAATCAAGAGGATTCACTTCTTTGTATACCCAATTGGGGCCTAATTTACGAATAATTGATTCATACCCTGTTCCAAGCACCTCCTCATCCGGTAATTCAGAAAAAGGGAAATCACCAGGTATTTCAGTAGTCATATGTATACTATAGAAAATTTGTGTTGTGTCGGCAATTTAAAGTACATGTACTTTTTTAAGGTGGCCGGTTATATCTTGAACCACTATTTCGGGATTTTGTTCGGCGTTTACAACAAAATCTGCGTAATTTTTTTGAGGTAAAACATTTTTATGGTGTTCCTCAATCAGAGTGTTTTCTATATATGTTTTTGAATAGTCGCCCCCGCCGTTTTTTACTCTTTGTGAGCGCCTCCTTATTATTTCTTTGTCGGAAATTTCCAAAAATACTTTAATATAGATATTTTTTCTACACTTTTCTGTATAGTAAATTAAAAATCCCTCGACAATAATATAGTTGCTTGGTTCCAGTGTTTTGTAAGCAATACCCGCTTTTTTTGCTTCTCTCGAATTTGCTTCAATTGTAATACTTTCATTTTTTTTAAGAGCTGCCAGTACATTACCAAGTTCCTCCATTCTATAAAGAGCTGGATCCTCCCAATTACTTATTTCTTTTTTGATTTTATTTTTGCCCATAAAAAAGTCATCAAAGTTTATTAATGTGCAATTTTTAAAGTATGGTTTAAGCGCCTCGGAAACAGTAGTTTTCCCACTGGTACTCCCGCCGCATATACCAATTATGATCGAACTCATTTCTATATCTTAGCACCAAGAATTTCAAATTTATAATTTCTTTACTTAAAACTACTTGCGTAAGCTAGTAGATGCAGCTATTTTGTAGGAATTTCCATAGTCATTAACCAATTTCCACCTGCAGAACCTGCAGCTCTGCTGACACTAAAACCTTCCGGATTGTCGAAAAAGTCTGATAGTTTTATAAATTCAGGGTAGTCATGTGGATCCCAGTTTTCAAATTCGAAAGTATCATATAAAGTATGCCCATATTGAGTTTTGTGATTAAATACTTTTTTTACGATATTTCCACCATCTTCCCTTTTTCCAACACTGAATAAAAGTACAGGCACCGAACCATGTGCAGCTATTTCAACAACTTTATCTTCAAGTTCAAACATTTCAGCAACGGTAATTAAGCCCGCGCACCTTTCGATTAAGAGTGCTTCATCTTTAACATCAGAACCGGCAGTACTATGAACAAGATTCGGAAATTTTGACGCCAGTGATTCAAAAGAAGGTGTGTTTGCGAACATTGTTTCTGACATATATTGATTATATCAACCGCTGTCAGTTTGTGTAGCTTATCGATTCTTTTAAATCTAAAGGGTACTATGGTGAATGATTCAACACAGTACCCTTAAGGACATATATTACCAGCCGCCTCGTTCGTATACGTAAGTGTGGTAATTATCGTGAAAATGTTTTTGCATCCCCAGATCCTGAGTTACCTTTATGAGGTTTCTGGCAGGAACGTATTGGGTTATTACCTGTCCTTCAGGTTGAGGACCTTTGAGTACTTCTGTCGGAGAAATTGTCGTAAGTTCTCCTGTTTCCGGCAAGCGTGGCAATTCTACCAAAGTTTTCTTTTCAGTATCCTTCAGAATCAAACATACTCTCTCTGTCATTTGCTAATCTCCTTTCAAGATTATTTGATGAGCGATTTTTGTATTTGCGCTTATAGAAAACAAAAAAAGCCCTCATCTCTAGACACAAAAATTTGTGTATAGGGACGAAGGCTTTTAACTTCGCGGTACCACCCCGATTCCTGTTCTATGACAGGCACTCATTAGGTTATTTGCGTCTACGGGAACCACCCGCCGGATCCTACTTGCCAAAATGGCTTTCTTCGGTCTGTAATCTCAGAGGCTCTTTTCAGAAGTTTAATCCTGCCGGGCTCACACCAATCCCAGCTCGCTTTAGGATATCGGTTTCTTACTCTTCCTCATCAGCAATCAAGACTTAATATGTTGTCAACTGCGAGGATTTTATAATGCAAATGCAGTTGTTGTCAATTTCATAAACAATGGGAACAAACCGTATAAGTTTATTCCCATAAATATTTTCAAGCGTTAACCCTAATTTGTAGTATCCTGTTTGACTGGTAAAAACATTCAACTGTTCCCGCATGCCACCAACCGGTTAACCAAGGGATTAAGATTCTCCCAGGTTTGTGGAATGGCACGATTCCCGGTGATAAGGTCATGCTCAAAGGATGATCGCCCCTGTCATGTCTGATCCTGATTAATTTATTTCCACCAAATTTTTTGCCAAGTTTGTGTACAACGCGTCGTATTGAAATGTCTTGAATGTGTGTTCTGCCGGTTTCTTGTTTGGTGTACTCGAATCCTGAATATACATTAGTAACTGCATCGTCGTAAACGTCTGATGTTTCGGAAATTAGTTCATTCAATACTTCCGGATGGCTTTTGAGGAATAAGTAATAAGCCGCTTCGTATATTTCACAAAGCTTAATGAAATTGAGATTTCTGTATCCCCACTTCCAAATTAATCTCCAGTTTTTCGGGCCATACAATTTATCCCATTCTGCATACTTTTCTTCTTTACGCTTTCCAAGATAACCAACGCGTCCCTGATTCTCGTCAACTGCCTTCCACATATTTTCTCCTTTTCTCAATGGATATTGCTATAATTACTCTAGAGGAAAATCTCAGTAATTCTAGTAAAGTCAACTTCACTGGATTTTCTTTTTCCCCTGACCAATAATTTGTATATGGAAATAGAACTTCACAAATTTCAAGCATCAATACTAAGAGAGTTGCTTTTCAAACCTCATGCAAGGTTTCGAGATTTAAAAAAAGTAGATATTGAAAATGATCACTTTACGTTTCATGTGAATCGACTGGTTAATGAGGGTTTAATTGTAAAAGAATCCGGCACTTATGCTTTATCCCAAAAAGGCAAAGAATTTGCCAACAGATTGGACACTGACTCTTTGTTATTGGAAAAACAGGCTAAAGTGGCTGTAGCCTTACATGCTATTAGACAAAAAAATGGAAAAACCGAATACCTTATTCATCAGCGCCTTAAAGAACCTTTTTACGGGTGGTTTGGCTCGCATTCAGGCAAAATAAAATGGGGGGAAACACCTTTAGATGCAGCAAAAAGGGAATTTAAAGAAGAAACGGGGTTAACAGGGCTTTTTACTTTAAAGGGAATTTCCCATATTTTGCATATACATAAAGATGGAAGGCTTTTGGAAGATAAATATTTCTGGTCATTTCTTATTACAAATCCTGAAGGAAGTCTACTCGAAGAAGTAGAGGAAGGAAAAAATATTTGGATGACCGAAAAAGACTACAGAGAGAAAGAATATACTTTTGCAACATTTGATGAAATGTCAGAAGTTCTTAATAGTGAAAGTGTAGTTTATGTTGAGAGGACATGGGTGGTTGATACTTATTAAGTGCATTTTATTTGATCTATGAAAAAGACTCGGTGCTTAGTCACAAAGATGTATACGTGTCCGTAGCGCAGCTTAGGTTATCAATCGCAAGCTCAAACAGCAGACTGCGTGCTTTAGTGAGTAGTCGTTGATTTTTAGTTTAGTAGTTTTTTATTTAATTTTTAATCACTTAACTAAATTAATTGGTTTTCCTTTTATGTAAGCCTCAACATTGTTGATCATCATATCATTTCCTATTTTAATAGTTACGTCTGACTGATAGGAAATATGCGGTGTTGCTATAGCATTCGGGATTTTTAATAGTTTTTTATAGTATGGGTCATCATAGTTACCCGGTAATATGCTTCCGCAATCATCTGCAATACCACCTAATATACCTTTTGAAAGAGTTTCAATCATTGCATCAGTATCATAAATTTTTGAACTAGTGACTGTTAGAAAAACAGAACCTATTTTCAAATTTCTAAAAAATTTTGAATTAAGTAAGCCTTCTGTAGTGGAATTACTGCTTAATGTGTTAACTATGATATCACAGTTTCGGGTGCTCTCTAACAAATCGTTACCCTTCTCGAAATATATTGTTCTTATACCCAAGCTTTCATATAATGTTCCAACTTTTGTACCTATATTACCTTTTCCTAAAATGCAGGCTGATTTATTATATAAACCCAGATACTTTTCTGAACCGGATTTATTTTCTAGATAAGATGTATTTATTGTATCGTGGAATTTTCTCATTAAGAGTAAAGTCATAGCGATGACCCACTCTGATACTGCATGACTATTACATCCCGGGCAGTATGAAACTTTTATATTATTTTCTCTAAGTTTGGTTTTATCAATCCAACCTACTGCCACGAATGGTAATGTCAAGACCCCCTAAATTTTGACAAAATTGTGTTGTTGCCTGTATACACTAG
>CAZPYT010000011.1:0-28761 GCA_964590955.1 uncultured Candidatus Saccharibacteria bacterium
AAGTTCAACCCAAATGAAGAAGGCCCGGTTGCAAGAGTGGGGTAGTCCTGGACTGTTTCTGATGCGATAATCCATGATTCTCGAACCGGCAGAACCAGTTCATCAGGATATGATTCATTTCTGACGAGGTCTCTAGTGGTTGGAAGCAATACAACCAATGTAATGGCTGCAAGTGTACCACCGGCCATAGTTAGGAATACAGTATTTTCCATTATCTTTTTGTAGCTAATGAAGAATACAATTCCAACTAAACCAACTCCCATAACAACCCAGCCCGGTAAGATACTGACTAAAACCACTAAAAAGTAGTTTATAACAGTGCTTACAAGCAGCATTGCTTTCTTCTGCATATTATCTTCGTACATGAGCATTGCGACTGCTATTACAGTTGCCAGAGCTGCCATAACTACAGTTGTAGTTACAGATCCGGTTAACGTAAAGGTTGCTAGCCTAAAGTATCTAGCACTACCAATATAGATGTTGTAATAGCTTAGGATTGCAACAAAGCTCGAAAGAGTAATACCTCCAACTAATGCCATAAGTGCAGATTTCATTGCACCCCTGCTCTTTAGATTACCGCTGACTAAATAATAGAAAGCGTATAAAACTAAAACGCCGAATAAGCTAGGGAACCATCTTCCCTGACTTCCAAAGATGCTGTTTGTTTTGTTTATTGCAAAGATTGTAGATAGTACGACTGACACTACAAATAAAAACAACGAAAAATCCATCGTGGATTTTGTTATCCCTACTTTTTTGGTCTCGATTATCTTAAAAGTCCATGCCAGCATCAGCAGAAGTGTAGCTGTGGCTAAAAGCATTAGCTTGTTGAATTCGAAGAACTCAGAAGTTGTTGCCAGAAAGAATACAGGCATCAAAAAGGCTAGTCCGAGAGGGATAATATTGAAAAGATTATCCACTATCATTCCCAGTCTGTTTGGTTCTCTTTCATTCATAATCTATTGTTAGGACAGATTTACAGGTGGCATACGCCAACGCCATTTCTTACTGGCTGCGATTTTTAGTTAACACTTATCTAAAAGCACCTTTTACCAAATTATGTATCCGGTTTTTATTGCAGTGGTAATTCGCACGCAAATTTGAAGTCTAAACTAAATCAGGCAGACGGTGGACCTGGATTTGGTGATACCGCATTGTAAATGCCTACTACCTTAACTTAATACTTTTCATAATTGATCATATAATCATCAATTAGAGTGTAAAAAAATTGTGCTGTATAGGTTGTTAAATGTCAAGAAGTATATTTCCCGTTACGGGAACACTGGAATTATTTGCTTATCCACCAACTAAATTCTGTGTTATCGAATACAGGTGCATCTAATTCTACATAAAAACCTTTTTGAGGCTCTACTTTCGATACCCAAAATCTAGTAGCGGGAGAATAGCTCTGATTAAAGGTTACATAAACCCTTGAGCCCGTGGTAATATTTTGGTTTTTTACAAATATTCTGTTTTTATCTGCAGGTACAAAGGAATTGCCACTATCTATAATGAATGCCGGTACGTTTGTATCATTAATGCTTTGTACAGTAGTTGTCTTTGATTTAGATAAATTAATTACATTAAGCTCATTTAATAGTATAAGAAACAGCATTGATAGGATCATATAAGAAATTACTTTGTTTTTAAACTCCTGAGTATTAAGTCTTTCGTAAAGAGTTTGCATCTTATTCTTTGAATTTATCTTTTTTGCAATCTGATCGTTGTTAAGCCCGCTTTGTTTAAGTTTTTCTATAAGAATCAATCTTTCAAGTACCCATTTAGGATAGTGTCCTTTAACATCTCCTGTTTTACTTTTTCTACGTACCATGTTTGGAAGCCATCCTATTTTAGTATAGTATCTAAGCCTGTTGTAAGGGTCGCCTTTACCAAGCTCAACACCGGCCTTTTTTGCTGTCTTTATTAGCTTTTCTATTTCAATTAGATTATCCATTGCAAATTATTATACCAAATTTAATTATCATATCCATACTCTTTATAATTAGTTGAATTGTCTCAATAGATGTTGTATATTGAACTAATGAATCAGGATAAGCTTTCGAAAGCATTTTCAGATAGAAACAGGATCAAAATACTCAAATTTTTAAGTGAAGGTCCTCAAAATGTCAGTTCAGTTGCTGAAAAGTTGAATGTTGAAGAAAATCTTGCATCTCATCATTTGCGAGTTCTCGCATCTATTGGTTTCTTAAAAAATAGTAAAAAAGGTAGAGAAGTGTTTTACAAAATAAACGACACGAAATTTATCTCCTTTATAAAAGACTTAAAAAAGAATCCAACATTTAAAGAGATTCTTATAAAATCCCTAGAAGAATAAAAACTGCAATAAAAATGCGGGAATAAAATACGCAGGCCATTATAAAGAGCTGCTGACTTAAACAAGTGCGGGAAATAAGCGGTAAAAGTACTTGCTATTTTCCATAGACTTTTATATCTACAAAACAAATTTCCAATAAGATAAAAATGAATAGTGAAGAAAATGGAAGTTGAAGTATATGAAGAGACAAAAACTAAAAAAGATAAGTTTATGTATGTGGTATTCATCATATTATTAGTGATTTTATTGTTATGCCTATATTATTTTCAGAGCAATAAGAAACATAATGAATTTGAAATAAAGGAGGTAGCACAAAATGGAGATGCAACATTTATAAATATTATTAAAGTTGAAGTATCAGGTGCAATAAACAATCCGGGAATATATGAAGTGGAGAATACCGCACGCATCGCCGACCTGATTGCTCAGGCCGGTGGAATTTCTGATGACGCTCAAATGGAGTGGGTTACAAAAAAACTTAATATTGCTCAATACTTAGAGGATACGCAAAAGTTATATATTCCTTTTAAATGGGAAATAAGCGATATGAAAATTGTTGATACACTAGCAAAAACCGAAAAAGCAGCGAATAGCAATGACTTATCTGAACTAGAAGAAAGCAAAGAAGTGTCTAAAGTTAATCTAAATACAAGCTCTGTTGAAGAACTGGATACGTTACCAGGTATAGGTTTGGTTTATGCCCAAAAAATTATTGATAACAGACCTTACGAAAATATTGAAGATTTTAAAGTTAAAGTAAAGCTTTCTGAATCAACAATGAATAAAATAGTTGACTTGGTTAGCCTTTAGAAAATGAAAACCACTTCATATCTTGTTTATACAGTGTTGATGCTTGTTGTTTTTATCAGAGTAATTGCCGTTTGTGGTCTTACGCTTTCCTTATGTAGTAGCTCTTCCGGTTATCGTACTCAAGAGTCCGCTGATGTATTCTGGAATTTCAAACAATCCATAACAGAAAGAATATTTAGTGATTTTCCCAGTCCGCATGCAGAATTATTGTTGGGAATGACGCTAGGAGTTGACGCTTTTGACCGTTTACCGATTTTTAGCGAAATGCTTCGAAATACGGGCACAATACATGTAGTAGTAGTTTCAGGCTATAACGTTACCTTAGTATTTAACCTTGTTATTAGTGTTATTGGAAGCTTCTACAAACGTCAAAACTTAATAATCGCCCTCATCTGTACATTGTTGTTTTCGATTTTGTCTGGATTTGAACCGCCCGTAGTTCGTGCATGGTTGATGGGTAGCATATTAGTTTATGCCAAATACCTGGGAGTTAAGATAAACACTTTATTAGTGTTAATTTTTACGGGGTTAGTTTTGTTAGTAATTTATCCTCACTATATTATAAGCTTGAGTTTTTGGTTAAGTTTTTCTGCAACATTAAGCCTTATGCTTTTTGATATTCCACTATTCAACACTGTATCCGAGTCTGCCTTTATTGATGATTTGAAGTCAACCCTTGCCGCACAAATTTTGGTATGGCCTTTAATATCATATTTTTTTGGGCAAGTAAGCCTTATCAGTCCTATCGTAAATATGCTTGTACTCTGGACTATCCCTATTTCAACAATATTAGGAAGCGCCTATGTAATGCTTTATGTTTTACATATAAGATTTTTGCTTAATCCTTTAGCCCAGCTTTCATATTTTCTGTTGGATTATTTTGTTTTTCTTGTAGAGCAGTTTTCCACGATTAAATTTGGCAGTGTTCCTGTAGCAATTCCTCTATCCGTGATGGTCGCATATTACCTTCTTGTATTTTTTTATATCTATAGGAAAAGCAAGTGAAATACTATTTCTATTTGCTGTTGTTGCTTGTTCAGATAGTTCTTAAAAATATAATCTATAACAAGCCCGGATATAGCCTAATCTTGGATATGTTTGATGTCGGTCAGGGGGATTCACTGCTTATCCGTGCTGCTGATAATTATAAAGTACTGATAGACGGGGGAGGTGATAATGAAGTTTCCCGGTACATTAATCATTATCAGCTCATGAATACCTGTAGTTTAGATTTAGTTATTCTTACTCATGCCCACGCAGATCATTTGGTTGGATTAAATCGCGTATTGCAGAACTGCTGAGTGTCCCGTGTAATGTATCCTGATACCGAATTTCCTGCGTCTAGAGAATTTGAGCTTTGGCTAAGAATGATTGAAGATATTAACAGGTTTGTTCCTGTTCCAAATAAAGATTATCATGTTTCTAATGTCTCCTTACAGTTTCTAAACCCGCCTCGGCGCGCGCTATCCAATATAAATAATAGTTCTGTAGTATTTCTACTAAAGTCAGGAAATTTTAGCGCTTTATTTACAGGGGATATTGAAAGAGATGGTTTTTCTGACATTAAAATATCTCAATTACAAAACTTATATGATGGAAGACTTTCTGTGCTGAAAGTTCCTCATCATGGGGGCAGCAGTTCATTATCTGAAAACATTGCAGAGCTTAATCCCGTACAATGTCTTATGTCTGTGGGAGTTAATAATAGATATAATCATCCGCATGCTAATGTGCTTTCTTTTTACGAAAGTATCGGATGTTCTGTGGTGCGTACAGATATATCGGGATCTGTAGCTATTCTGGTAAAATAGAAGAATGAATTATGTAAATATGCTGGAAGAATCACTAAAAAATATAATACGGGATTTATACAATATTGAGGTAACTTCAGTAGAGTTTACACATCCTGATTTATCTGCACATGGTGACTTGTCTACTAATTTGGCCTTTACAGTGGCGAAAATTGTTAAGCAAAAACCGTATGAGATTGCCAGAACAGTGTGTTATGAGTTAGAAAATATAGGACTTGTTGCCAAACTTACACAAGAAAACGTTCAAATATTCGAAAAGTTAGAAGCATTGCAACCGGGGTTTATAAACGCACATTATACTGTCGAATGGTTAAAATTATTACCCAAAATGTACTCGAAAAATGGTATGTGCTACGGGATGCCATTTATTTACACCAATTCAAAAATAATAGTTGAGTATACTGACCCTAATCCGTTTAAAATATTTCACATCGGACACTTGATGACAAACACAATAGGCGAGTCTCTGGCAAGAATTTATAAAAAACTCGGGGCGGATGTTAGACGAGCAAATTATCAAGGTGATGTGGGGATGCATGTTTCTAAGTCTATTTGGGGCGCTGTTAAAAATTTGGAAGAAAGCGGCTTAACCATAGCAGATTTAGAACTCGAAACTCTTGATATAAGAGTCGATTTTTTAGGAAAAAGCTATTCTAGGGGCGCACAGGCCTTCAAAGAAAATGATATAGCCCAAAAAGAAATAAAGGCGTTGAATTCATTAATATTTTCAATTGCTCAGGATTATAACTACAAGGAAAAAGGACAGAAGAAGGTTTTAGATTATTCTAAACTATTTGATGTCTCGGCGCTGCCCTTTGACAAAAAACTGGTTGAAACTTTATATCTTGCAGGGCGTAGATGGAGCCTTGATTATTTTGAAACATTATACAAGAGATTGGGAACTAAATTCGATTTTTATTATTTTGAGAGCAACGTAGCTGAGCAGGGATACACTTTTGTAATGGATAACCTCAAAAACGGGATATTTGAGAAAGATGCAGATTCAGTTATTTACAGAGGAGAGCGCGAGGGTTTGCATACCAGGGTATTTATAAATTCATTTGGTCTTCCGGTCTATGAAGCGAAAGATCTAGGACTAGCTTTTGTGAAATATAGCGATTTCAAATACGATAAGTCTATTATAGTGACTGCAAATGAAATCAACTCATATTTTGAGGTAGTACTTAATGCCATGAGTAAGATAAATCCTGAACTGGCAGCAAAGACAACCCATATAGGCCACGGTCTAATGAAACTTAAAGAAGGAAAAATGTCTTCACGAACAGGAAACATAGTTGGTGGTGACGCGTTATTGAATGATCTAAAAGATGAGGTGATCAAAAAAATGAAAGAATCTTCAACGAGCTCTGTTCCCCAAGGGGAAATTTCCGATACCGCCGATAAAATTGCTGTCGCATCAATTAAATATCAAATATTAAAGAGTGGAATTGGCAACGATATTGTTTATGATCGCGATAGCATTTTAAGTCTTTCTGGAAATACAGGATCTTATATTTTATACACTTACTCACGAGTAGCCTCGTTGAAGCGCTTGTATAATTCTGAAGACTATATTGATACAACCTGTGACGATGTCGAATTAAACCCGGTTGAAAGGGAGTTGCTCCGTCACCTGACAAGATTTTCAGATACCGTAGTTCTTTCTGCTCAAAGGTTATCGCCAAATCTAATTGCTGCGCATATATATCAATTGTGTCAGATATACAATAAGTATTATTCTGAGACTCCTATTATAAAGAGTGATGATGCCCTGTTAAAAAGGTATCGAGTTCTTTTATCCCATGTGGTTGGATTACAGATAGAAGAGGGTTTGGATTTGCTTGGTATCAATGTAGTCGATAGAATGTGATTATAATGTTTAGTTTTAAGAAAAAGAAAAGGGCAAGCCCAAAAAAATCTCTGTCTCGAAGACTTTTTAGGTCGGTTGTGTCAGTTATTGTATTAACAGCCTTTGTACTTGGATTATCATTAACAGTTAGTAAGCTTGCTAAATTGGATACTGGATCCTCCATTAAGGCTGCTGCCTCGTTTTTGACCAGGATCGGACTTCCGGAAAATGCTGCAGAAACTGCAGAGCAGGTAGCCGGAGATTTTGCTGAAAGGTTGTTGAGTACGAACATAGCCCCTTCAAAAAATTATGAAGAACAGCAATTAACAGGTCCTTCAGTTCAAACACAGGTAGATGAAGAATCTGCTGCTTATGCAGACTCTCGTCAGTTGCTTTTTAAAGTTGCACTGATAGGGGATTCAGAAGAAAATTTTGAAAATTTAAAAAAAGCTCTGGATAAAATCAGTACACTGACTGTGCATTCGGTTTTTTTCCTTGGCGATTATACAAAACTGGGAGAATTGGATGCCCTATATTCTGCCAGAGAGCTTATGAATGATAGCGATCTGATATATTATTCACTTCCGGGAGATCGAGATTTATATCAGTCAGTTGGGGAAAAAAATTACAACACGGTCTTTGGCATACCGGAAGTAAGTGTGCAAATAGGTCCCGTCAAATTTGTCATGCTTGACAACAGCACCAATTACACACCAATTCCTAAAGACAAGATAGGACAATATAAGACTGAGATAAAAGATGCTAACTTTGTAATTTCGTCACAGCCTTTATATCATCCATTGGCATCATATGGGAAACCGGTCATGGGTTTAGTACAGGGTGAGGAAGTTAAAGAAGTCAAAGACCAGGCAAACGATCTTCTCAGTTGGATAAGAGATTCTGAAGTAAAAGCAATAGTATCCGGGGATCATCACACATATAGTCGTAATGCTGACACTGAGAGATCGAATTTGGAACATATCGTCATAGGCGCTGTAACTCCTGAGAAAGCAAGCCAAAGCAAAACAAGTATTACAATACTATCTATTTATGAGGATATGAGTTATGTGGTTGAAGAAATTCCTTTTTAAACAACATCCTTTGTTGTAATAATAATTTTATTTCAACCGTAAAGACACAAGTTTATAGGGAAAGCGCTGATTACTAAGTGTTAATTATGAAATTTGTGACATATGTTCCTTATACCCGAGCAGCGTTTGAGCGCTATTGCTAACAGCTTAATATACGCGATATTTACAACAATGCCTAATTATTTTGACACTGGATTTATTCTTAATACTTTGCTAACATTTTTTCCATGATCCAAAGATCACTAGTATTATTAAAACCTGACGCAGTAAAACGCGGAATTGTTGGGGAGTTAATACATAGATTTGAACGTGCGGGTTTGAAAATTATTGCGGCACGACTTATTCAAGCATCTGATGATTTAGCAAAAAAACATTATCCTGAAAGCGACGCATGGAAAAGAAAAGTTGGAGAAAATACAATACGAGATTGTGAGGCTTACCATATTGATGTTGTAGCCAATATGGGTACAAAAGACCCATTAAAAATTGGAGAAATAGTAAAAAAGTGGAATGAAGACTTTCTGAAATCAGGTCCGGTTTTTGCCATCGTTCTGGAAGGTATACATGCAATTGAGCGTGTTAGATCTCTTGCAGGTCCTACTATACCCACGCTAGCTCCGGCAGGTACTATTAGAGGAGATTTTTCACTGGATTCTGCGATAGCTGCAAATCTTAGAAAGAGGACAGTATATAATTTGGTGCATGCTTCAGGCTCAGAAGCAGAAGCACAATTTGAAATTAAATTGTGGTTTGGTGATGAAGTTTTATTGGATTATCGACGCACCCACGAAGATTTATATTCTTATTAAGGTTAATGATTGACAACAAACTTTATTTTAATTCCAAAGAAATTGATACTGGGAAATCATATGACTTGACTAATCCAGCTCAACGGCTTGAGTATTTCCATGATAAACTTGGAAAACAAATAATTGAGCTAAGTGACTTTTTTGAGCACAATTCATTTTTATGTTTTCTGATTGCCCAAAAAGGAGCTGGAAAGGGCACATATGCCAAAATGTTCCAAGAGGTTTTTGGCGAAACTAAGGTAGGCCATCTTGCGGTTGGGGATTTAGTTAGAGATGTTCATAGCTTATTGTCTGGAGAGGCCTCAGGAGGACCAATTAAAAAATACTTAAAAGAGAATTACAGGGGATTTAATACACTCGATAATGAAATAGCAGCTTTTATGGGATATAGACAGGATATGTTGATTTCTACGGAATTCATTTTGACATTAGTAAAAATGGAATTAGAAAAATATGACAAACGTTCCGTTTTTATTGATGGCTTGCCAAGAAATATTGACCAGATATCTTTTTCACTTTTTTTTAGGGATTTGTTTAATTATTCTAGCCGCCCCGATTTTTTTATTATACTTGAGACACCGGAATCACTACTTGCAGAAAGAATTGGTAACAGGCTTATATGTCCCCTATGTAATACTTCAAAAAACTATAAATTGAATCCATCTAAATTTGTAGTAAAAAGTGACGGCATAGAAGGAAAATTTGATCTGTTATGCGATAACGACTCCTGTAAAGGTTATTCTAAGCAAATACTCGTTGAGAAAAAAGGTGATGTTCATGGTATTGAGTCTATTCGTGAGCGTATAGACGCCACAAGTCTGCTTATGGAAAAAGCTAAAAATTTAGTAGGGGTACCTGTGATTGTTATACCTGGAACTGTGAACAAAAGTTTGGCAAATACTTATTTTGATGATTTTGAACTAAATCCTGAATACTCATATAAACTTGAGGATGAAAATGTCATTTTTCAAAAGAAGCCATGGGAAGTTGAAGGTGATGACGGTAGTAAACAAATTGTATTGATGGCTGCTACGGTTGTTTTGACCATGATTAAAAGAGTTCATGAAATATTGATTTAAATGTTATACTTCTTTAGCTCAACGTACTTTGCAATGGAGGGGTGCAAGAGTGGTTTAATTGGCCGGTCTTGAAAACCGTGCGTCCTAACAGACACGAGGGTTCGAATCCCTCCCCCTCCGCCAATGGAAATGTCCGGTGATCATCTCGAAGAGATGGTTAGCGGACATTTCCATTTGTGGGGGAGGGATGAGACTGTCGGAGCGTGCGAAGTGTAATGTAGCGATTGTTGCTGGGGTCGAGAGTCAAAAAGCTCTAAGAACTAAGTGATGTAGAGATACATGGACTCATGACCGAATCTTTTCCCATTCGACATTCTTTACATCCTTAAAATAATAAAACGCCATCCCCTTTATTATCTTTCAAGGATGGCGTTCTCATGTTTATAGCGTAATCATTATTGTTGGCAGTATCTTAGGGTGTGCCAAGCTGCCGTCACATATCAAATCTAACCTTAAGGTTTGAATGTTGTATTGTATAAGTATATCGAAATCTACTCCCTCATATTTTAAAAGGGTTAGTTTTTCGAAAAATGGATACTTCTTCAGGATCAGTTCTTCAACCTTTTGATCTTTCGAGATTCTCACAAACGCAGTATAAGCATCATGCAGCATTTGCTCAAGAAAAGCTAGAGAAGTTGATTCAGAAATGTGTAGAATGCTTAGACTTCTTTCTAGTTGCCTTTTCTCTTTTGTGCTATGAGCATTACCCACTTTTTGTAAGCTCTTGATGTAACTAAAAAAACACTGAACTGCTGAATATAGTAAATCTTCTTTGTACGATTTGTGGAGATTAACTGCGACTTTCAGCAATCTGGTAATATCTACAATTAACACATAGCTTGTCCACAGAGTTAATGCTCCAGCGAAAATAGTTACTACTATACTTTGTGAGGTTGCTGCCCCCAATATAGAAAGTATGGACGCGACTAATACAAGCAACATTCTGCCATACATGTAGTAGTTGCCCCCTATCCGCCAAACCAAGCGTGCAATTTTCCATTTCATATTATTCTCCTTATTCTCTTGATGCTTTTTATAAGCATACTGAGTACGGGCGTACACCCTATTCGGAAATACGGAAATTCAAAGAATTTCTAGGTCTTTCTAGTGACCTACAACTAAGATTGTGTAGAATTTTAGCATTTCATGCATTTTATATCAATTCTGATATGACGCATATTAAAGCAGGATCTAGCTTTGTTTACAGTCACCAATAGTAGCAATGCTCACCTATACTAAGTCGGATAGCCATAATACTAATATAATATTTCTACATCAAGCCGACTAATTATATTGACCTTTAATTATTTCAGCTTGTCCTGTATTCACAATCGAGTGGCTAAACATGACCATAAGTCAACTACTAGTGTCATACTTATTAAAAAACAATTTTAAGGAACTAATAAAAAAGTTTTCACACGTCATACTATGAATATAAATACAAAAAGTGCGCTATGACAGTTAATGAAATATCGCTCCGCGTGCATTTACGCGTAGCCTATATGACATAATGAGAGTGTTAGGGTGTGGTAAGGTTTGTTTAGGGGCTCTCATAATTACAGATCGGTGCGGTATGGTAGGACCTTATGCGACAGCTATGTTAATATATGCCTCGTGCTCGCAGTATTTTAAAATTTACCAGGTATAAATGACATACTATTTTCATTTTATTCTAAATCAACAAGTATTTTCTTTCTTGTAAGCTCGCTCGGGATATGTATACCTATTTTAAAACGGCTAAATATAGTAATCGGTGATATTATTTGCTTACATTTATTATTGCGTTAATACTAGAATTCATTTTCATTCATCAAAAAGAACTTATAAAAACCGAAATCATTAGATAGAAATAAACCTACTACAACAATATAAATATGCTATTATTATAATCTAGAATTACTGCTCTCATAGTTCAACGGATAGAACATACCCCTCCTAAGGGTAAAATGCAGGTTCAATTCCTGCTGGGAGCGCCAATGAAACCCTTAATATACGCTATAAAACATTGCTTATCAGAATATTAGAAACACTGATAAAAAAACGGATAAAAATATGAGCAGATTGTTACAAATTATGACACAGCATATTAATAAGCTGTGGCAGTAGTATAAACAGCGATTTTTAATATTTTAATAAATACATTATAATTAGGCGGTGCCAGGTATAAAAAAGTACAAACATATAGAATTATCAAAGGTTAAAATATTTACTCGAAAAAGAAGAATAATTAGTACAGTTCTTATATTAGTCGGTCTATTTCTATTATTGGCAAATTTTTGGCCGGTCATAAAATCAGAGATCTGGTATTATGCCAAGGAAACAGTGAATCAACCATATATTATTGTTAATAAAGATGACAATATCTCAACTGACAAAGAGCGTAGCGTATTTGCTAAATTTTTAAATCATGAACCTGTCTTATTATTTCCACAAAATAGGTCATTTTCAATTGTTATTGAGAAAACTGGAGTAAATGCACCTATTGTAGCAAATGTACCCATAACAAATGAAAGTGCATATAACGAAGCACTTAAGCTTGGTGTAGCACATGCATCTAGTAGCAGATTTCCATCTGAAAATCCGGGAAATGTCTACTTGTTTGCACATGCTTCTAACAACTTCTGGCAACTGGGAAAATATTCTACTGTATTCAATCTATTAAGAAAGCTTGTACACAAAGATAGAATTCATATATTTTATGATAACAAAGACTTTATTTATGAAGTAGTAAACAAGGAGAGGTATCGAGGGTGGAACACCTATCCTATTACGCGCCCCGTAATTGAACCTACACTTACACTGCAAACATGTGATCCCCCCGGAACTACATTAAATAGACTAGTCATTACTGCAAAACTGGTTGAGGTACAAGAATAGCGGGTCTATTAACAAAATTATCTTTGTAGGATGGTTACAGCCGGTTTTTAGATCATACTGATTATCTTATACCCACAGTGTACAAATCTGTTTGATCCGTAGATTTAAAGGATGTTAAAATGATTATTTTGTCTCCGCTGGGGATACTATATACCTTTGGAGAATGTAGCGACTTGCCGTATATCTCAACTTTATTCGTGCCGTCAATCCTTATAAGACTAATTGTGCCTCGTTTATCCGTTTCAATATTACCTTCAGTAATAAGAAGATGATAACTGTCTGCGAACCATGAAATTTCAGGCTGCATATCACTGACATTTTTCTCAAATACAACTGTTTCCACTTTTTCTCCCACCGGCAGTGGCTTTTCCATGTTATACACTTTATAGATCACTTTGTCATTGATCTGCGTATTGTATAGAAACTTTTTGCCATCCGGTGCCCAGAGCACTTTTTCAGATATTGCTATCTTCTTAATGCTATCCGGTATGTCAATCTCTGCCACAAAGTCCTCTCTTTTTTTCTTCAAGAGTTCTGTCCATTCTTGTAGAATTTCTTCATAGTTTGTAATGGATTGAGCAGTGTTTGTCTCCATATCTACCAGATAGTAAAAAGAATCGCTTGTTTCTACGAGTAGCTGTTTTTCATCAGGTGACCAGCTGATATTTTTTCCTTCTGAGTATTTAATAACTTTTGTATCTTCCAATACTACAAAAGGGCTAGCTCTGAATAAATTCAAGCCGCCCTGGTTTATTGGGATTATCCACACACCCGGTGTTGCTTCATCCTTTGAAAAGTAAGCTAATTTCGTGTAGGTTGGCGATACCGAAGGGTTTATAGCTCCTGTATTAGTTAGTGGCTCGAAAACAGGGCTTTGTGAAACGAGCACGGCTGTTATGTCTGTGACAAGTTCTTCGAACACTTCGATGTCTTTGTACCAAGTTTCATAACCCTTTTTTTCTATTCTGAGTTTGTGCGTGCCCGGTTCTACTCCCGGAATGGTGTCATTAGTTGCAGTAATTACCTTATCGTCTAAAATCACCGTTGCCCCTTCCGGTATCGATTTTGCGCTTACCATGCCCGTTTTGGTGAGATCTATCGTATCGTCTTTTTCGCGCTTCATTCTGAATCCAGAGGTATACAAAAATACAAGGGTTGTCAGCCCGAGAAGTACTATTAAAGTTAGTATGGTATGAAACCATGTTTTATTTACACTATGCACGCTGCTATTTTACCAGATATTTAATAATCTTGCTCTTTTTGACACTATCTATGATAATGGTGCCATGTTGTCTAAAAAGATCGCCATTGATCTTGGTACTGCAAATTCCTTAGTTTATGTTTCTGGCAAGGGTATTGTGCTGAAAGAACCCACTGTTGTTGCGGTAGCCGAAGATGAAGAAAAAATTGTTGCCGTAGGGTCCGAAGCCAGAGATATGCTGGGAAAAACTCCTGAAGGTATTGTTGCATCCAGACCCCTAAAAAACGGTGTTATAGCAGATTATCAGGTCACAGAAGCGCTCCTAAGATATTTTGTGAGCAAGGTATTAGGAAGATCCAGATTTATTAAGCCAGACATAATGATATCTATACCGGCTGGAGCTACATCGGTGGAATCAAGAGCTGTACTAGAAGCTGCTTATTCTGCCGGCGCAAAAAAGGCGTATCTAATGCCGGAACCTCTGGCCGCGGCAATTGGCGCCGGTCTTCAGATTGCCGAGCCTAAAGGAAACATGATTGTAAATATTGGCGGAGGTACAACAGAAATTGCAATTGTTTCTCTTTATGGCATGGTTGTTCATGGCAGCATTAGAGTAGGTGGCAATACACTAGATGAAGCGATAACGCAGTATGTAAGGCGTAACTACGGACTTATCATAGGACAAAATACTGCAGAAAAAGTTAAAATTCAGATTGGTGCAGCTATGCCTCTACAGAAGGAGAAAACAGTTGAAGTTAAAGGGCGAGACTCAATCACCGGGTTTCCAAAAATCGTCAATTTAGTGTCAGCGGAAGTAACTTCTTGTCTTGAAAGCTCTCTATTGAGTATTGCAAGTGGTGTAAAGTCTGTATTGGAGAGCACACCTCCTGAGTTATCATCCGATATTATTGATAAGGGTATTGTACTGAGTGGCGGGACTGCATTGTTATCTAATATTGATAAATATATAAGTAATTATACAGGCGTACCGGTTCACTTGGCAGATGATCCATTATACTGTGTAGTAAAAGGTTTAGGACGAGCTATCGAAAACGTAGATATTTTCAATAAAAGCATGCTAAAGAGATGAGCTTAGCTTATACAAAATTTCATAAGCGTCAAAAAATTTTAGGAGTGAATATTGATTTTGGGTTAACCATGCCCGATGTTATTAAGATAATAGATGCCAAAATTAAGCAGAAAAAAGAGTCTTATCTCGTGGCCACGACTAATCCGTATTTTATAATGTCCGCACAATCCAATAAAGAATTTAAAAGTGTAATCAACAAATCATTATTATCTATTCCTGATGGAATAGGAGTTCTTTATGCCGAAAAGTATACAGATTACCTGAAAAAAAATAAAATAAAAAATAGTCTCGTTGCATTTTATGCCGGGATAAAAGTTGGAATTCAAGGTTTTTTAAAAGTAATAGATATCGGTACAACTCTTACAGGTGTTGAATTGACAGATCAGCTATTTAAACTTGCTAACGATAATAAATATACAGTTTTCATATTGGGAGGTAGATTAAGAGACAATAAAGGACATGGGGTATCTACAAGTAACTATGACATGGCTAGCGATGCTTCACGTATTATTAAGTCATTGTATCCTAATATACGTATTGTTGGTGCTACCTCCGCGTATAATAGAGAAAGCTCTGATGATGAGCGTACTGTGTCTTATATACATAAGTGCATGTCAATGCGCCGGGTTGATAGGATTGACATACTATTGGTTGCATACAATCCAATATTACAAGAATTATGGATAAATAGAAATGCGCATAAGGTGCCGAGCACTGTATCAGTAGGAATAGGCAGGACACTGGACTACATAACAGGAAATATGAAAAAAGCGCCTGAGATATACGACAGATGGCACTTATCGTGGTTATATGCGTTATACTTACAACCATGGAGATTTGTCAGAGTAATTGTGACAATGGTGAAATACCCATGGTATGTGCACAAAGAGTCTGTCAAAAAACTATAAATATTTAAAAAAATCTTGACATTAATACATATGCATGATTACACTAAAGTATGCAATTGGAAGATAGATTTTATACATCAACAGAAGTAGCGGAAATATTAGGCGTTAGTCTGAGATCTGTGTACAGATATTTGGAAGACGGAAAATTGAAAGCCGAAGTTAAAACTGCCACTGGAAGACATCGCTTCACAAGACAAAATATAAATGATTTTCTTTATCCTGACGGAAAGAGTACAGCTTTATTTGTAGAAGACGACTCAAAAAAGCAGATAACAAGAAATCAGCAAGAAATTAGGGAGCCGACTCAAACTCATGTACAAGAAAATATTCAAATGAGACAAGATCAAGGCAATATGATTAAAAAACAAATGAATGAAGATCCTCAGCCGATTGAAGAAAGAGAAGAACAAGTAGATTGGCTGGCAAAGTTTAGAGAGGCTGCAAGCAAATATAAACAAGATGAAACAGAAAATGAGATTAAGCATGAGGTACAACAGCCTTTTGCGCAGAGTCCGTCAATGCCTGTAGCAGAACCTGCAAGACCCTATTATGAACAAAAACCAATGAGTCACCCAAGTACTCAATATAATCAAGAAAACCAATACAGTGCTCCTCAACAACCAAGACAAGAGCCCATGCAGCCGATTCAACAACCGGTTTATCAACCTCCGGTATATTCTTCGCCTGCATATTCCCCACAGACATCACCGGAAGTATCTTTTATGTATTATCGTAGTATGCTTGGTGGCTTGAAGGATATTGCCCAAAACCTAGATAAAAGTGCAAGAAACTCAAATCTTGACTATGCATTTACGCTGAATGCGGGTGCTTCTTTGCATAAACCAATAAAACCGTTTGCAACATTGCATGCATATGTAAAATCTTCAGACAGGGACTTTTTTGAGAAAATACTGAGATTAACGGCATCAAATCAATCAAATGCTCAGTTATGTTTGATGATATCGGACAGCAGCGCAATCTATGCAAATAGAGAAGAGGTGCATGGTCTTTTTGTTGTCGCCAGAGATCGACTGAAGAAAGATATCTCTGTCTATGGTGATGCTCATTTAGCTCAAGAAGTAGCAGATATTCTATAATTTCCTTTTTTCTGATAGAATCAACCTATGCCTAAAAAGCGTGATAATTTTAAAGTTTTAATAGTTGCTGCTGAGGCTGCACCCTATGCTACTGTTGGTGGTTTTTCTCAGGTTGTAGCTTATTTGTCGAAAACTATGATTCCTCTGGGTGTGGATATCAGAATCTTTATGCCCAAGTTTGGTTCTATAGACCAAGAAAAGTACAAAATGGATATGGTTTATCAAGGGCTGAAGGTTCCTACTGGAGATGATCATAATCCTCATTTGATATGTAATGTTAAAAAAAGAGTAAGTGAAGACAATGTTACCACTTACTTTTTAGAAAATCAGGAGTACTACGAGAAGCGAGCTAATGTTTATAACTACAGCGACGACCCCACCCGTTGGGCATTATTGTCAAGAGGAGTGCTGGAGTTTGTAAGAACCGAGGAATTTATACCTGATATTATTCACTGTAATGATTGGCATACCGGACTTGTTTCCAATTATATGAAGACGGATTACAAGAAAGATCCGATCCTTGAGAAAATTGCTACGGTTTTTACTATACATAATCTTGCTATTCAAGGGTATATGCTTGATCATAGGAATCCGACAGAGCTTGAGTCTGACGATGGAAAAGCCAATGTTGCCGCATTTTTTTCGCCACGTATCAACTCTCAGAATTTTATGAAACGGGGTATTTTGTATTCTGATGTTGTTAATACAGTTTCTAAGACTTATGCCAAAGAAATTCTTACACATGATTTTGGCGAGGGTTTGGATAAGCTGTTGCTGGAATTAAGAAGTAAACTTTTTGGGATAATTAACGGCTTAGATTATGCAGAGTTTGATCCATCAACAGATCAGCTAATTGCCAAGAATTTTTCAATCAATAATATCGAAGATCGTGCTGTAAATAAAAAGGCCTTGCAGGATGCATTTGACCTAACTTATGATCCGGACGCTTTGTTATTAGGGTTTGTTGGAAGACTCGATTACCAAAAAGGTGTTGACTTAATTGTAGATACCTTACCCCACGCACTAAAAGATTTTAATGTGCAGTTTGTACAAGTAGGCGGTGGGGATGGAGGACTTACCTCAAGGCTATATCAGATAAAAGAACAATATCCAAAAAATATTGGAATTCATCCTTATCCAAATTTTTCTTTACCTCGTCAGGTTTTTGCCGGAAGTGACTGTATTTTATATCCCTCAAGATTTGAACCTTGCGGAATAGTGCAGATCGAATCTCTTAGGTATGGTGCTATTCCTATTGTCAGAAAAGTTGGAGGTTTGGCTGATACTGTAGAAAATTTTAACTCAATAAAAAAAACAGGTAATGGGTTGGTTTTTAATGACTTTAATGTTTTCAGCTTATTTGCTTCGATTGTTCGTGCTGTAGAGCTTAAAAATAACAAAAAACTATGGTTGAAATTGCAGCACAATGCAATGCAGTCCGATTACAGCTGGGAATTTAGTGCACGTGAGTACATCAAACTTTATAATACAGCAGTGTCATTTCATGAACGAAAAGAAATTAGGATAAAAACTATAGAGGATTACTTAAGTTAGGATTTGACAGACCTATATAAATTTGCTATTATAACCGGGTAGTCAGATGAAGGGTCTTTCCCGAATTAGACACTAAAGTTTCTTATTCTGTGGGCAGGAGAATACGAAACCGTCTAATCCGGGACAGGCCCTTTATTTTTGCCTGCTGTAGTAACGCAGTCTCGTCTGAAGATATTTTTAGCCCATCGTGAAGTAACCAGTGTTTAGGTATTTAAATCAAAGAATTTCATTATTTCTGTTTGTGTTTAATGCGCTTATGTTATAATCGTCAATGTGAACTTAGCGATACTTTTACACATATATCAACCTCCTACACAAGATAGTAAGGTCTTGCGCCAGATTACTGATGTTTGTTATCTACCTCTAATTAAATCGATAAGAAATAAACTAAATCTAAAAATCACTCTTAACATGCCTTTGTCGCTTGCATATCAGCTTCATCAAAATAAATACGATTCTCTTTTACAAAAAATTAAGGAACTATATGAGGAAGACAGACTGGAACTTACATCAACCGGTGCATTTCATCCGCTTTTTACAAGAATTCCGTCAGAACTTATTGAAAAAGAACTGATTCTTAATGAGTTTGGTTTGGGGTATTACTTGGGCAAGAATAAGGGATTCGAAGGCGAAGATGCGATTTTAATGAAAAATCTAAATGGTGTATTTCCGCCTGAAATGGCTGTGAATCAGAATGTAATCGAGACTTTGGATAAGCTTGGTTATTCATGGGTTGCTGTAGATGAAGTGAGCTTAGCAGAGGATTACCTTAACAACAAAAACAATAATGTAGTTTTTTCTTATGATCGTTTAAATATTAAAGTAGTAACGAGAAATACAAAACTCAGCAATATGATTTCTTTTAAACGCGACACGAATATTGAGGATATAACGAACACACTGCTTGGATTAAGGCAGGAGAATTCAGATGTTTTGATAGCCATGGATGGGGAATTTTTTGGTTGGCACTTTAATGAAGGTTTATATTTGTTTGACCTTCTTGTAAATAAGATACAGGAATTGGGTATAAACATGGTTACAACTTCAGAGCTGATAGAGGGCGCATCTACAACAAAAATAGAGACAATTCATGAGGCTACCTGGGGTGCAAGTAACGAGAATATGAAATCAGGTGAGCTTTATCCAATGTGGCATATTTCAGGCAACAAGATTCAAGATTTGTTGTGGAAACTTTATAATCGCATAGTGGAAACAGACGACTTTCGAGAGACTGTAGGCGTATCTGCTACCGATAAGCATGAATTTGTTCTTGAGACTTTTCCTGTGTGGGATGTCAATGAATTAGATAAGCTAAAGGACGTGCCACTTAAAAATAAATTGTATAAAGACTTGTTGTTATTACAAAGTTTGAACAGTGATCAGTTTTGGTGGGCATCGAAAGCAGCCGTTGGGGGAGTTGAAATGTACAGTAAGCACTTGATATCCAATTCGCTGGATCTGTATAAAAAATACGCTCTTGTATCAGGAGATAAAGACCTTCAGGAATTTGTGGATGATATTTCAAACCAAATAAAGACTTTATTGTAGAGTATGAAAATTTCTTTTTTACTACATTTTTACCAGCCGCATGATCAGCAGCCTGACATTTTAGAGAGAGTTGTGAATGAGTCATATCGTCCATTGGTAAAAGGTTTACTTGAAAGACCTCATGCAAAAATCATAGTAAATATTACCGGGGCTTTATCGAAATTGTTGATAGAACATGGTTATAAAGACGTAACCGACGGTCTTCGTACACTGGCGGAAAGGGGTCAAATAGAACTTACAGGTACGTGCATGTATCATGCATTTTTACCTTTAATTCCTGAACAGGAAGCATTACGCCAGGTGGAATTAAACGAAGAAGTAAATGCTGAAATTTATGGCTCAAAGAATATGGGGAGAGGTTTTTTTTCACCTGAAATGGCGATAAATCAACAGGTATTTAAAATCATCAGCAAACGGAAATATGAATGGGTTGCAGTGCCTCAAATTGCCAGTGTTGACAGTAACGTTACACCGGACAAACTATATAGACATTCGGATTATAAAGATTTGCATGTATTTTTTAGAAATAAGCGCGTTAGTTCGCTAATCTTGTCTTCGGTGGTTAGAGATGCCGAATCTTTGATAAACGAAACCAGGGATTTGCATGATACTGATAAATACTGGTTTTGTGTTATGGATGCTGAGACGTTTGGTCATCATAGGATAGGCCACGAGAAAGTGTTGTTTCAAATTCTTGATCATGATTTTTTTAGCCCTGTGACGGCACAAGACTTAATTGCAGATTTAGAGCAAAATGTCGAAACACACCCATCGAAACTGAGAGATTGTACTTGGACCAACAGCGAGCAGGATTTACACCTGAACAAGATTCAAAGTTCTTTTATTCTGTGGAAAGACTCTGAAAACCCCATTCACAATTTGCAGTGGGCATTTGTTGCCTTTGTGATAAGCACTGTAAATAAGCACAAGGACAAATCAACGGTTGATTATGATAAAGCGAGAAAATTACTTGATAAAGCTATAGCATCTGACCAATTTTGGTGGGCATCGGTCAAACCCTGGTGGAGTCTGGAGATGATTGAACAAGGTGCCTTTAACCTAAAGGAAGTAATAAATGTACTTTATTTTGGAAATGATAACGCTCAAACTGATAAAGCAAACGACTACTACAGAAAGATTTTAGACCAGGCTTTTGAATGGCAGCGCTCAGGCTATATTCGACAAAAGCATCTGGAAAATTCTGCAACGTATATGTCAAAACCTTTTGGTGAGAGGACGCCTGTTGAGTGGTACAACCAAATTATTTTGGAGTTTGAAGATGAGATGAACAAAGCTACGGCTAATAAAGACTTCGAGAAAGCAGTGAAATGGCGTGATGCCATAATAAAGTTGAATCTAAAAACAGATATTTATGATGTATTACACGTTGTAGATGAATTGTGGAGTGCACGTCAAATCCCTTCGGTAAAGCCTTTTTTGGAGCACAATTGGGAAGAACTTTCGGATTATGTTAAGGAGTATTTGCTAAGCGTAAAGAATGACAAAGAATTAGAGGCTTGGAAAGCTCGAAACCAGCTGAAGAAACAATAACTGTTGATAAAGTACTTTGTGTATTTCCACAAATAAAAAAGGTATGATAACCTATACGTATGAGAGTACTGCTCGCTGCCTCAGAAGTTGCGCCTATAATAAAAATTGGTGGTTTGGGAGATGTTATAGGGTCGCTTCCCAAAGCATTAGAAAAGCTGAAAATTGATGCTGACGTTATAGTCCCATATTATCCAAGTGCTAAGGTACAAAATTTAAAGATGTACAAATCACTTGATTTGGAAGTTCCCTTTAATAACGAAAATCACAATGTAGAAATATACAGAACCAAATTACCCGGGTCTAATGTCGACGTACATTTGTTAAAGAACACAGAGTATTTTGCTTTAGGCGGCGCTAGCGCGTTTTTGAACAACAGCAGTGAAACCGAAATGTTTTCATTTTTTAGCAGGGCAGTTGTAGAATTTATAAAAGCCGAATTTAATACTTATGATCTTGTGCATTGTCACGACTGGCATACCGGATTGATAACTCACTTACTGCAGGAAGAATTGCACAACGAGCGCCCGGCTACTTTGTTTACTATCCACAATTTGTTCTATCAGGGAAAGGCAGAAGTAGATATTGTAAAAGAATTGGGTTTTTCACCCGGATCACATCCCTTAATAGATTATGATATCAAAGATGGAGATTTGAACCTGCTTTTTCAAGGTATTGCCAGTGCGGACTTTATAAGCACCGTATCAGAATCTTATGCTGAAGAGATTAAGGGGAGGACATTTGGAACAAATATGGCTGAAACACTTAGATCGAGATCTAACAAATTAGTCGGTATATTAAATGGTATCGATTATTCATTTTTTCCTCGGGACTTTAGCCGAAAGAACTGGAAGACAAAAAAAGCTGAGCATAAAGCCGATTTACAAAAAAAGCTTGGTCTTAAAGTCGACCCTGACAAACCGCTGTTTTCTTTTGTATCAAGGATAGATGCCGGGCAAAAAGGGTTAGATATATTGTATGTTTCACTCTCTCATATGATCGATATGGGGGGTCAGTTCGTTTTGCTTGGTACCGGCGACAAGAAATGGGAGGAAAAGCTTATAAAGTTTTCTGATTATAAGAAATATCAAGGTAAAGTCTCTATGAATATTGAATTTAGTGTGGACTTAGCTAATCAGATTTATAGTTCTTCTGACTTTTTTGTAGTTCCTTCAAAATATGAACCCTGTGGTCTTACTCAAATGATTGCTATGCATTACGGAGCTATACCGATTGTCCGCGGAGTAGGCGGTTTAAAAGATACTGTTAAACACGGCAAAAACGGGATAGTTTTTGATGGATATTCTTCATTACAGTTGAATAAGGCGATAAATAGCGCATTTAGATTGTTCGAACACAAAGAAGAGTTTGATGAGATGGTTGAGGCTGGACTTGATTCGGACTTTTCTTGGGATAGAAGCGCTGAAAAGTATAATAAATTATACAAAGAGATAATTAACTCTAGAAAGTAAAAATATGAGCAACTTCGTATATGATGATTTAACAGGTATACCGACAATCTTGGCTGCAAGCCGTGCAGATCGCCCCGATCAGACAGGTGCTGAAAAGAAGGTAAAAGCTAGTTCAAGGAAAAAAGAAAATGTGGATTTCTTTGCTAAGGGGAATGAAAATCTGACTCCGCCTGCGGTATACCTTGATCAAGAGGATTGGAATGTTAGAGTATTCCCCAATAAATTTCCTTTTATGGAAACCCACGAAATTATTGTGCATTCACCTTATCTAAAAAAGGATCTTGAAGATTTGCCTATCGAGCAGAATGCCAGATATTTAAGAGCTGTGTTAAATCGTGTTGAATATTACACCCAGCAGGGGAAAGAAGTATTTTTGTTTAACAACCGCGGGGCAAGAGCAGGCGCTTCATTAGCTCATCCGCACAGTCAATTGGTTGCTGCAAAAGGATTTGCAGGTAATATTGAGTTGGAAAAAGATGGTGCACTACATTATTTTAATTCGCACAATTCTTGTTATTGGTGTGACATGCTGAAAGCAGAAAAAGAATTAGGTTCAAGGGTTGTATTCGAATCCACTCATTTTATGCTTCTCGCTCCAAAAGCCTCCAGATGGGGTTATGAAACAAAGTTATTTCCTAAAAAGCATACACCTAACATCAGTTTGATTGAGGAGTATGAAATTATGGACTTAGCAGCTTTATTGAAGGCAGTGCTGACAGCGTATGACCGGTTACTAGACAGACCGGAAAGAAATTTTTGGTTGCATTCTCAGATTTACGAACCTTATCATTGGTTCTTCACTTTTATGCCCAGGATATCAGTAATGGCAGGGTTAGAACTTGGCGCAGGAATTTGGGTTAACGGCAGGATTGCTCCGGAAGACGCTGCCCGCGAACTTGGCGGTGTAGTTGCTGATAGTTTTGGTAAGTGATAACAAGCTAGCGTTTTTTGTAGTCAGAAATAGTTAAAAGACAAGGTGGGAAGAGACCTTGTCTTTTTTGTTTTTAATAGAAAGGAGATCAACTGATGTAATATGTTTGCCCTCTTTTACAAATTTTACCTTTTTTTATTATACGATCTGCCCTGATGCTCTTAATTTCTACTTTTTCGCCCAGACCCTTGTTGAATTGTGATCGCAAAAGATCTTCAGGAATACCGCGATGTGTAAGCTCATAATGCGTAGGGTCGAAAACAACATAACCATTGCAACATTGCCCATTTCCTTTGGCTTGTACTTTTGCCAAAAATGGTTTATGTTGCAGGAAATAACCACTACCGTTTTGTGTAACGGTTCCTGATGTAATAAATCTAGTTCCTCCCATGTCTGTAAGTTCTATATGTTTTCCCTGCAGATCGGCCAGATTGGCTTTACATTTTTGCGTACCGTTTATTTGCATTAATGTTTTACCATTCCAGTTTGCTTCCCCAACTTGCTTAGTGCCACAAAATACCAAGACGATCGAATTCATAACTGTTCTCCTTGAGTTATTGTGTGTTATCTTGCTCTTGGACTTTAGCTGCCATTTAGAATATATATTTTATGTTGTTAAGTCAAGATAAAAAAACTCCGCTTGTGCGGAGTTTTTTCTACGAACTAAAATTACAAAAGTAATAAATTACTTTAATTCAACTTTGGCACCTGCAGCTTCGAGTTTTTTCTTAGCCTCTTCTGCCGGTTCTTTTTTGATACCTTCTAAAACAGGTTTTGGTGCTGATTCCACTAAACCTTTAGCTTCGACTAAACCTAAAGCTTGGTTTAATTCTCTTACAACCTTAATAACCGCGATTTTATTTGCGCCTGCTTCAGTTAAAACGACGTCAAACTCGGTTTTCTCTTCAGCTTCTTCAGCTGCAGCGCCTGCTTGGCCCATCATTGGCATAGCGCCCATCATCATAGGAGCAGCTGCAGATACACCAAATTTCTCTTCAAGAGCTTTAACTAGGTCATTAAGTTCTAGAACATTCATTCCTTCAACTAAATCCATTACTTTCTTAGCATTTCCTGTTAGTTCTTTAGCTTTTGTATCTTCTGACATAGTTAGCACCCCCTTCCAATTTTATTCTTTCTTTTCTGCAATTCTCGAAAGAACGGTAACTAATTTACGCTGCGTTCCTCCAAGAACATTCACTAGTCCAGACAGAGGTGATTTCATACCACCTACAACCTGGGCCAGCAACTGTTCTTTTGATGGAAGTTCGCTGATCTTTTGTACATCTGCAGCTGATGTATAAACTTTATCAATCAAAGCAAATTTTATTTTTGGTAGATCCAATTTTTTATGAAATTCGAATATTGTCTTAAAGTAGGAAATCGGGTCACTATAGGCGAAAATTGTTGCGTTAGTGCCTTTTACTTCTTTGTCGAATTCTTTGGTTGATATGCCTTCTTCGTTCAAGGCAATCTTAAGTAAGGTGTTTTTTGCTATTACTGTATCTGCATCTTGGTCATTTATCTTTTGTCTGAAGTTGTTGATATCATTTGAAGAAAATCCTACATAATCCACTACTGCAATAGATTTAGCTTTCTTTACTTTTTCCCTTAGATTATTAACTTTGTCTTGGTTTATTTGATTTGGCATTTTTTCTTTTGGGGCGTCTTATAAATAAAAAAAGCGCCTCGGTGTAAACAAAGACGCAATAACTTCAATGCTGATATTATTGTTTTCCTCGGCACGATTTATAACGTACTTTCAAGGTTACGCAGACATGCTGTCTTTGGATACATGATGTAGTTTACTGATTTTGGGGAATTTGTCAATTGGGGAATTAGTGTGGAAATGAAAATACCGTATTACACTTTGATTGAAAATGGTGCAATACGGTATTTGTTTGTAGATTGGCTCAGGCGGTCTTTTTTGCAAAATGCCTTTTGATGATCTCAACAATTTCACTTTCGGTGCAGGAATTGCTGCTGAAGTTGTTGAGTTTAACTTTCCAATCGGAGCCATTCAGGGTTGCGGAACTGCCGGTGGCGATCTTGGTGCCATTTTTGAAATTCTGTTGCGGGTATCCGCAAAGGGCAACCTCAAAGTTTTTCAACGGACCGCGCATTTTGACCACCTGACTTGATTTTGTTCTTTCTTCTACAATCTGAATTTCTTGTGCCATAGTTTACCTCCGTGTAAGATTTTGTGAATGTTAACACAAATAAGTAGTGATGTAAAATATACTATTTATATGAGACGCGTTATCAATTTGTAGCAATTTGTTCTGAAATCACTAGTGTGTCTTGCGTTCCGGATGTGTCTATATCACCGGATACAATTGAATCTCCTGCAACTGCAGGTGAATTGCCGTCTGAAATATCAATTATCCACCAATCAAATGAGATATCCTTAGCTACTGCATTCTCAACACTGACGATAAATTTCTCACCGGCAACCTTATCAGTTACTACTAGAACCTCACCCCCGGTTGTGGATGTAGGTGTTACAAATACTTTTGAGTTTGCTTTTACCGCGGTGCTGTTAATTTGCACTTCAGTTTCACCGGCTATTAAAACTGCGTTACCGATCATTTGTGCGGCTTCGCTTATTGTAAGTTCTTTAGTTTCTATTTTGTCTGCCAGCAAGGTACCTGCTACGTTAACAGTACCGTCAGGCGTAATTACTACTTTTCCGTTTAAGATATCAACTTTTCCGGCAAGATTTTTTTGAATATATAATGTTTGCATTTCACACATGGTGTTGTCTATAAGTCCGGTTTCGCTGTTGTAACATGCATTTCCGCTTATGTTGATGGAATTTTCGAGAGCGTCGATGTTCAAAAGTCCTGCACTTAATTTACCGGTTATGTTTACATTACCCAGTGTAGTATCACCAAGAATGATTGTGTCATTGTTTATCAAAAGCTCACCATTGGATGACGATGCAAGTCCCATTGAATCCACGAATTGCTTGAAGTTATCATAAATGGTAAACATTGCAGTTGTTAAATCTGTGGTGGAATCCACGGCTGTTTCTGTGCTTTGAGTTGTTTCTGAAACCGACAGCGTTGATTGCAGTATGCCTTCATGCTTGTTGAGTAAATCTTTAATAGCACCGATCTCCGTCTGTAATGACCCCAAGGTAACCTGGTCATTTGAATTTACTTGAGACTCAGTATAAAGATCGCTGGTTAGTTCGCTAAGCTGTGAATTTAATCCTTGTATTTGTAAATCAAAGCTGTTTGCATTATTGACTATAATACCCTGCTGTTCTTGTATAGCTTTTGTAAGATAGGTGGTCATTAATGAATATCTTATTCCCATGAAGCCATCTGTTTGATTAGTAAACGTAAGTTCCGGGAATATTTCAGCCATCTCTTGTGCTATAAAGCCAACATCTCTAAATCCGTCAGGACCGGCATTATCTATCCAATTGAAAGAGTGAGTTTCAATTGCTAACACATCATCCAAGACACTCCCCAGAGGCTCTATATTTGTTTTTAAGCGTCGGTCTGATGACTGGGTAGTAAGAGTTCCGTCTGATGTTAAGTTAAGCGGTGTTGAATATGTACCTGAACCAACTCCGGTGAATCTACCGTTTCCTACAACATGTAATGCAACAGTTGGTGACGTTGTGCCTATTCCGACGTTACCTGCAGTAACAAGTAGGTTGCCATTTGGTGTAATTCTTATATCACCTGATGTATTTGATATGGTGGAAGTTGATCCTCCGATTGCCAGTTTTGCGGCTGGAGCGGTTGTGCCTATTCCTACATTGCCTGATGCGTCTATAACTACTTGATTAACACCTGCGGTTGCGAACACAATTTTATCAGCACCCAAAGTATCGATGTATGTATTGGTATCATCTTGGAATGCAAACCTTTGAGCTCTTGCTTCACCTACGACCTCTAATTGGGTTGAAGGTGCAGAAGTGCCTATTCCTAGGTAGCCTGCATTGGTAAGAGCAAAGTCTGTATATATAGTTGGATAAATGTAAGTGCCTTCATCTACCCAAATTCCTCCTGAGGCAGCTAGAGCAACATCAAGGGCATCAATTGACGCTGTAATTGACTGTCCGTTTGCAACATAATTTGTTTCTGAGTACGATCTGTTGCCAATTGCTGCGTCAATTTCGCCTATTGCACCTTGCACTGTGGTGTTATCAGCAATGTTGTCATATGAATTGTCAAATATTCCGATAAGTGATGCACCAGAAGCAACGGAAGCATTATCATTAAGGCCTGTTGAACCTATGTATAAGTCTGATCCAACAGTGATTCGTATGTCACCGCTTACATCAAGCAGGTAAACAGGATTGGTCGTACCAATACCGACATTACCGCCTAATAATTCTATATCGTCTCCATTAGCATCAAAAGCAATTCTTTCTTCTGTTGAGGATATTCCTAGCCAATTGTCATCACTGACTGTAATATTACCTACTACTTCAAGTTCAGTAGCCGGATCGGTTGTGCCTATACCTAATCTACCGCTGTCTGTGATCGCTAATTGATTAAAATTATTTGGATATATTAAGGTTGTACCTATGTCAATCCATATTCCTGCGGAGGATGCGAGTGCTTGATCAAGTGCATCTAGTGATGCTGTTAATGTTTGTCCATTTGATATGAAATTACTTTCTGTATATGTTCTGGTACCGATAGCTGAGTCAATGTCGGCAAAACCTCCCTGAACAGAGGTATTAGCAGTGATGTTGTAGTATGAGTTATCGTATAGACCAACTAAGGAAGCAC
>CAZPYT010000012.1:0-24482 GCA_964590955.1 uncultured Candidatus Saccharibacteria bacterium
CACTTAGAGCAGCAATTACCGGAGAATCCGCAACCCCGCCCATCTTTGAAATTCTTCAAGTTATTGGTCGTGAAGAAACTTTGGCTCGGTTAAGAAATTCCAATAAGTAATGTTTCTACTAATATTAGAGTATTCTCTATTGTTAAAAAATTCGCACTTGATAAAATAAATCTACTAGCTTGTTCTGAATTTTCCAGAACAATCATAAATTTTTAATAGAAGGAATAAATATGTCACCACGTGTATCAACAAAAGATAGCATAGTAAAAGATTCTGCCCAAAAAAATAGGGAAATTGCCTTGAATTCAGCACTTGCTCAAATAGAAAAAAACTATGGAGCTGGATCAATCATGAAACTTGGAGAAAAGCCAAAGGTTACAAATATTCCTTCTATACCAACCGGATCTATCGCATTAGATATTGCCCTAGGCGTAGGAGGTGTACCCAAAGGGAGAATTGTTGAAATTTATGGTCCTGAATCTTCGGGAAAAACAACCTTAGTACAGCACATTATTGCAGAATCTCAAAGAATGGGCGGTACCGCAGCATTGATTGATGCCGAACATGCTTTTGATCCCATATATGCCGAAAAAACAGGAGTTAATGTTGATGAACTTCTTGTTTCACAACCGGATACAGGTGAGCAGGCTCTTGAGATTGCTGAAACATTAATTAGATCAAATGCCGTAGATGTAATTGCAATTGATTCAGTAGCAGCACTTGTGCCTAGAGCAGAGATTGAAGGGGATTTGGGAGATAGTCATATAGCACTGCAGGCAAGATTAATGAGCCATTCTTTAAGAAGACTAGCCGGTGTGATAAGTAAATCCAACTGTACCGTAATATTTACAAACCAGCTTAGAACCAAAGTAGGTGTGATGTTTGGTAACCCTGAGACAACCTCAGGAGGAAATGCTTTGAAATATTATGCATCTGTTCGTATGGATATCCGAAAAATAGAGTCTTTGAAACAGGGCGATGAGTTTTTTGGGATTAAAGTAAGGGTAAAAGTTGTTAAAAATAAGGTATCTCCACCTTTTAGAACTGCAGAATTTGACATAATGTTTAATGAGGGTATCAGCAAGCAAGGTAATTTACTCGATGTAGGCGTAGAATTTGGAATTGTGAAAAAGAGCGGTGCTTGGTATGAATATAGTGGTGAAAAACTAGGTCAGGGTCGCGAAGCGGCAAAAACGTTTTTACAGGAGAATCAAAAAATATCCCATGAAATTGAAAAAGCAATACGCGCCAAAATAACTAAAGATGAAGATGTTCCTATGGAAATAGGTGGAGATCAAAGCTCATCTGATGATACAGAATAGTCTAATTGAATATGCAAGCAGAAAAATTATACAATTCTTTGCTTAATGCGGCTTTGAATTATTTAACAATTAAAGGGCGTACGAAACATGAAGTTTTTCTAAAGTTGGACAGTGTTATAGAAAAAATCAATGATTGTTCAAATGAAGAAAAGCTCGAAGCAAAAGAGAAAGTACTGCAAAGACTTGAAAAATTAAATTTACTCAATGATCTTGATTATTCGCGACGATTTGTCTCTGAAAGCTTAAATAAGGGAAAAGGCGACAGCAATTTAAAAATTAGAGAAAAACTAAGACAACGCGGAATTCCCTCTGAGATAATTTCTTTAGTAATAAAAGAAATCCCGGCCAATCTTGAAGATGATAATATCGAAAAGCTTATTATAAAAAAGGAAAGATCGTTGCAAAAATATTCCATAAATGAAAAAAAACAAAGAATTATCGCATTTCTATTAAGGAAAGGTTTTTCCTATGGGAAAATACGATCTGTTGTTGACAGGGTTGTTGGTGTAAAATAGAATCCACTTGGAAAAAGAAAATCTGATTTTATTTTAAAAATATGAAACTTTTGTTGTTAATAAATAGAATAATATACAACGAGCGCCTATAAAGCGTTTTTCATTATTTCATTGTAAGGTTTGATTTTTCCGATAATTATTTATTTTGGAGATAAAAATATGTTTAAAGAATTATTGAAAAAGCTGTTTTCTGATTCTCAAGTACAAGAAAAACCTGCAGAGTCAAAAATTGACGAAGAAGCAAAGCTTGCTGCAATAAGGGCAAAAGCAAAAGAGATAGTGCTGGAAGCCAAATCAGAAGCTTTAAGAATTAGAAGTTCTGCTGAAGAAGATGCAAAGAAAGTTAAATCAGACTCAATAGAGTCCGAGAAGAAATTAGCCGTACAAAAAGCTGAGATTGAGGCTAAAATGAGAGACTTGGACGAGAAGACAAAAAACCTAAAGCGAGCAAAAGAAGCTATAGATAAACTCAATGAGGAAGCAGATGAATTACTGAAAAGAAGGAAAACAGAACTGGAAAAGATTTCTTCTTTATCTAAAGAAGAGGCAAGAGAGGCCATAATGAAGCAGGTTGACAAAGATTTAGTTGTCGAAAAAGCAAAAAAGATCAAATTAATGGAAGAAGAGGTTAAAAAGAAAGTTGATGAGACATCTAGAAACTTGCTTGTTGAAGCAATGCGTTATGGTGCTACAGATTATGTAGTTGAATACACCAGTTCAAAGGTGAAACTTACCGATGATGATATTAAAGGCCGTATTATTGGCAAAGAAGGTAGAAATATTAAAAAACTAGAGGAAATGACCGGTGTTGAATTTGATATGGATTCCAATTCAGATGAAATTTTGATTTCCAGTTTTGACCCAATTAGAAGAGAAGTAGCTAAAGTTACTCTTGAAAGATTGATGAAGGATGGGCGAATTCAGCCCGCAAGAATAGAAGAAGTTGTTGAACAAACAAAGCAAGAAATTGATCGCATCATGGAAAAAGCCGGTGAGGATTTGTGTCATATGGTTGGGGCGTATCACGTACCCAAAGAGCTCGTGAAAATGCTGGGGAAATTTAAATATAGATTTTCATACGGCCAAAACATGATCGAACATACACTCGAAGAAACAAAAATGGGCATTGCAATTGCCCATGAATTGGGTGTTGACGTTGAAGTTGTCCGTATGGGTTGTTTATTTCATGATATTGGAAAAATTGTTACCGAAGATGAAGGTACCCATATTCAGCTGGGAGTAGATCTTCTAAACAGACATGGTGTTGATGAAAAAATTGTAAATTGTGTTGCTGAGCATCATGAAGACAAACCTTTTAGCTCCATTGAATCCTCAATAGTAAATCTTGTAGATCATGTAAGCGGCGCCAGGCCCGGAGCTCGAGGTGAGGATTATGAATCATATGTAAAGAGAATGAAAGCTCTAGAAGAAGCTGCGACTCAATTTGATGGTGTAGATAAAGCGTATGCAATTTCAGCCGGTAGAGAAGTTAGAGTATTTGTAAAACCGGATAGAGTTGACGACGATTCTACAGCATTCTTAGCCCGTGAAATAGCTAAGAAAATTGAACTAGAACAGTCCTACCCCGGGGTTGTAAAAGTTACTGTTATAAGAGAAACGCGCGTAACCGAAACTGCAAAATAATGCGATGTTTTGAAGGGCTGCTCAGGGTAATTGTATTTCACAAAAGCTTTGTACAGCAAACATGCAGTAATTTGTGTTTGGTAAAATAAAAATATGGTAAATTGTTATAGTGAAAGGCGTTTAAAACTGTCGTTATGTACTACTTGCTATTACTACTGCTGTTCATAATTTTATATTACGTTTTCGTAAAGCTCTTAAGTTCAATACTAAAAGGTTGCTTAATGGCATTGTTTGTATTATTTTTAGTTGTGGTTATTTCAGCCTTTGTTAAATCAACAAAGGTTCCCGTTGATGTTTTTGGAATTTATTTGATTGAGAATTTTGAGGTGACCAAGAAATAAGTAATATGAAAATACTGTTTATCGGAGATATAGTAGCCCGCCCCGGAAGATATGCTGTGAGAGAAGTTCTTCCCAACTTAATAAAAGAAAATAAAATTGATTTTGTCGTTGCAAATGCTGAAAACCTGGCACATGGTCGCGGCGCTACTCCTGAAACTCTTTTGGAAATGCAAAATCTTGGTGTAAATTATTTTACAGGAGGAGACCACGTTTACTGGCACAAAGGGTTTGAGGAATCAATCGATTCACTTCCTATAGTACGCCCGGCAACCTTTGTACCTGGATCTCCGGGTAAAGGTTATGCAATAGTTGACGCAGGAAAGCTGGGAAATATTTTAATCATAAATTTGATGGGACGAACTACCTTTGGAAATAAGTACTACGATGATCCATTTAGAGCAGTAGATGCAATCTTAGATGATGTAAAAGACAAGACTATAACGTTCTCAATCTTAGACTTTCATGCTGAAGCAACAAGCGAAAAGTATGCCATGGGTTATTATCTTGACGGTAGGATAAATGCCGTATTGGGTACCCACACACATGTTCCCACCTGTGATGGTGCGGTATTTCCAAAAGGAACTTTTTATATTTCAGATGTAGGCATGACTGGTGCAATAGAATCAGTGATAGGTGTGAAGAAAGAAATTATTATTGCACAGTTTACTACAGGGCAGCATCAGAAGTACGAATGGGAAAACACTGGAACTAAAGCATTTAGGAGTGTATTATTGGACACAGAAAGAAATACTATCGAAAGAATTGATAAGTATCTCGCTTAGTATTTCTTCGCAATATTAAAAAGATTATATTAGTTAGAAAGTTATTGCCACCAGGCAAGCCCTTAATGCGATAGCAAATCAGGGTAAGTTCTGAAGGGGGGTGTTTTAAGTGACCAAAACAGATTTAATTACAGCTGTAGCTGACAGAGCAGGTATGACCAAAGTCGATGCTTCTAAAGCATTGGACGCATTGGCCGATACAATCAAATCTGCACTCAGCAGAGGTGAAAAAGTTACTTGGACCGGAGTTGGTACTTTCGAAGTTAGATCAAGAGCAGCAAGAATGGGTAGAAACCCACAAACAGGTGCTCCTTTACACATTCCAGCAAGTAAAACACCAGCTTTCAAGGCCGGTAAAGGTTTGAAAGATTCTGTAAAGTAAGAATCATTTAGTGAATTTTGCTTTATGTGGCAATACAACTCTCGAGCGCTCGGGGGTTGTTTGCGTATTAGAACATTAATTTGGGAAAAACTCAGAATAGTTTAGAAATATTTCTGCAAATATTGAAGGAATACTACTATTACAACAAGAGTAAATATAATAGCCCAATTTTTATTAATAACTAGTTTTCTTTTTTTCAAGAATAGATAAAAAAGTATTCCTAAAGGAATTGATGTCAATGCTGCTACTTGTGGTATAAATAAAACAAGTGCCACACATGAAAAATCCGCACATAGAAATCTTCCCGTAAAAATTAAGAGTAAGCATGTTACGATAAATGACAAAAAATATGCAGGTATAGCTAGAAATACATTTCTACCAATTAAATTTATTTTCTGATTTGGGTATTTTATAAGTTTCATTGTATTAATAATGCTATATATAACGTAATAAAAAATAGAAATCCAATTATGCCAATAACCAGTTTAATCTTTATTTTCAAGCTCTTTAAAATAAAAAATATTGGTATGCTCAGCATAAGTCCATATGAAAAAGTATATGCGATGACTGCAGGTGCTACTCCAAAACATTCAATATCCTCACACTGAGTAATACTATTTGGTATTTGATTTATTATTAAATATGCTGATAGGAATCCATAAAATATTGATGGTATAATCAAAATCAAATCATAATCCTTTTTTTTATCTAATAAATTCATTATAGGATAATGATAACATAGCTTCTCCGGTCAGCAATTACAACACACATTATGCTAATAGAGATTGTAGATAGAGCTAAAATAAGACTCTAGCAATCATATAAATGTAGTGCTAAAATACGCACATGCCATCCAGCAAAGATTATTATTCAATATTGGGCATAGATAAAAATGCTTCACCTGAGGATATAAAAAAAGCATATCGTAAGCTCGCCAGAGAACATCACCCTGATATGGTTGGCTCTGACGGAAAACAAGCGGCAGAAGAGCGTTTTAAAGAAATTAACGAAGCATATCAGGTCTTAAGTGACGACCAGAAAAGAAAAATGTATGACCAGTATGGTTCGTCGGCTTTTGGAGGTGGGGCTGGTGGTGGTTCTAACGGCAATCCATTTGGACAAGGCTTTGGTGGGGGTCAATGGGGTCCTTTTAATTACACATATTCTTCCGGAAGTGGCGGTAGCTCGGATTTTGATCCTTTCGACATCTTCGAGGATTTTTTTGGTTTTAGAGGATTTTCAGGTAGAAGGCAAGCACAAAAAGGAAAAAATCTTTATTACGAACTTCATATTGAATTTAAAGAAGCAGTATTTGGTGTAGAAAAAGATATTAATATTGAAAGCGGAAAAGTTAAAGTAAAAATTCCGGCTGGTGTGAGGAATGGCACTGAGATCAGATTTGCCGGCAAAGGTATGTCCGGACATAACAATCTACCTCCGGGAGATTTATTTTTGACAATTAGATTGGCGATGCCAAAATTTTTTCAACAGGTTGGCGATGTGTTAGTGACTGTCAAAGACTTAAATATGGCAATGGCAGCTTTAGGCGGCTCAATTGAAGTTGATGTTGTTGATTTAAAAAGTGCAACCGGGCTGGGAAAAGAAAAACTTAAAATCCCATCAGGTACGCAACATGGTACTCAATTTAGGCTTAGAGGACGAGGTATGCCGCGTGTAAACTCATCAGGACAGGGGGATTTGATTGTGCAAACACTTGTATCTATACCAAAATCGTTGAGTAGAAAACAAAAGAAGATATTAGAGGAGTATTTATCTTCCTAATAGATATTTAGTGTTTACTTTTACATTGACCAAAACTCACATTTGTGCTAATTTAACACTGCATTTTGTATAAAGTTTTTGTTTATTTGGTGGGCTGTCCCACCTTTATTTTTAAAAAAATGGCTATAACAGAATTTAATGCGGCGTTGAATCAAGTTGCTACAGAGCGCGGTATATCAGTAGAAGCTGTACTAAGCTCAATTAAACTTGCTTTGGCTTCTGCATATAAAAAAGATAGAAAAGAGCATGGTGAAAATGTAGAAGTCGAAGATGTTGTTGTTGAATTAGACGGAGATACGGGCGAAGCAAAAATACTTATGGGAGGAAAAGATGTTACTCCATCAGGTTTTGGAAGAATTGCAGCTCAAACTGCAAAACAGGTGATTTTCCAAAAAATACGAGAAACCGAAAAAGAAGTGATTATGGGGGAGTTTAAGTCTAAGATTGGCACTATAATTGTTGCCACAGTGTTTAAAGTAGACCCTAACATCGTAGTTTTAGATTTAGGAAAATCTTATGCATATGGAATTATGCCTCTTTCAGAACAGGTAAACTCTGAGCAGTATCGCATGAACCAGAGAATTAAGGTTTTGGTTAAAGAGATCAGAGATACCCCTAAAGGCTCGGAAATTATTGTAAGTCGAGCTGATCCTTTGTTTATACAAAAACTTTTCGAACAGGAAGTTCCTGAAATAGCAAATGGCTCCGTTAAAATTGATGCGATTGCAAGAGAACCCGGGTCCAGAACCAAAATGGCAGTTTCATCTTCAGATGATAAAATCGATCCGGTAGGGAGTTGTGTGGGTCAAAAGGGAGTAAGAGTGCAATCAATCATATCTGAACTTTTTGGAGAAAAGATTGATATTATCCCTTATTCAACAACTACCGAAAGATTCATAGCCGCAGCGCTATCCCCTGCTGTTGTAACTGAAGTTGTCCTTTATGACGATGAAAAAAAAGCTGTAGTAACTGTTCCTGAAGACCAACAGAGTTTAGCTATAGGTAAAGAAGGTCAAAACGCAAGACTGGCTAATAAACTTACAAAATGGAAAATTGATATCAAAGGTTCTGCAGGCATATTCGGCGGTGATGATGTATCTACAGCTGTTGCGTCTAAGAAAGACGATCACGTTAGAGGAGTTTGGGATGACGCAATTAAAGCTACTAAAAAGATGGAAGAAGAAAAACAAAAAGAAGAAGCACAAGCTGCAGCAGAAGCGGAAAAATCTTCTGAGGTTATAGCTCCGGAAGATTCTGATGCAGTCCAAGATGTTGAAGATGCCGCGAGCAAAGAATAAAATGACTTACGGTAAGTACAATTTATGCAAAATATTAAGAATGCTGAGACAATTAAATATAGGCCTCCTATTGTCACGGTTATGGGCCATGTTGATCATGGAAAGACCAGTATTCTTGATGCGATAAGACATACTCATGTGCAGGCAGGTGAATACGGTGGTATTACCCAGCACATTGGAGCTTATCAGATAGTTTACAAAGATAATACAATTACATTTATTGATACCCCAGGGCACGAAGCATTTACAAAAATGCGCGCTCAAGGAGGTAAGGCTGCTGATATTGTTGTTTTGGTTGTCGCAGCAGATGCAGGTGTTCAACCCCAAACCAAAGAAGCCATAATGCACGCCAGAGCGTCCGGAGCCAAAATTATTGTAGCTATAAATAAAATAGATGCTCCCGGAAGTGACCCCCAAAAAGTAAAGCAGCAATTAGCACAGGAAAATATTTTAGTTGAAGATTGGGGCGGTGCCATAATATGTATTGAAGTGTCTGCTAAACAAGGAAAGAATTTAGACAAACTTCTTGACGCTATTATTGCTGAAGCAGAGTTGTTGGAACTTAAAAATCTGGAATCTTCAGAACTTGAAGGCATCATAATTGAATCTAAAAAGGAAAGCAAGAAAGGGATTGTAGTAACCTGTATTGTAAAAACAGGTACCCTCAAAGTGGGTGACAAGATAACAGCTAGTGGTTACATAACTAAAGTTCGCTCGTTGATGGATTTTAACGGAAAAATGATTCAGTCAGCTATTCCCAGTACTCCGGTTGAAATCATGGGCTTTAAAGAAGTTCCACAAGTAGGGGATTTGGTTGTCGAAGAGGGCAGCGATTTGGCTGTGTTAGCTGTAGATGAAACTCGCGAAGAAATCATTGGTGTTGATACCAGCAAAGTTGTATCCATTGTATTAAGAGCTGATACCCAAGGGACTTTGGATGCAGTCAAATCAAGTTTAGCCAATCTACTTACCACTGGGGCCGGCTTGACATTTTCAATCAAGTTTTTATTGACTTCCACAGGTGATATTAGTGATTCTGATATTATGCTTGCCCAGAACGGTGCAGGAATTGTATTAGGTTTTAATGTGAAAGTTCCTGTGTATTAAGAGATTTATCAAGAGATTTGGGAGTTGTAGTAAAGACATATAGTACTATTTACGAACTGATAGATGAGGTAAAGGATTTGCTTGAAGGTACAGCATTATCAGAGGAGAAAAAAGTTAAAGGCAGGGCGCAGATTATTAAAATATTTAAGCTTGAATCCGGTGATAAGGTGCTTGGCTGTAAAATTGAGTTTGGTAAGTTTAAGGAAAAGAGTCGAATAGCAATTTATGATAAAAATCCAACAGACATTCAAGATTTGATGAGCGAGGCACTATATATTGGCTCAGTCAAAAAAATTAAGGTTGGAAGAGATGACGCAGCTGAAATCTCAAAAGGTAAAGAGTGCGGTATTTTATTGAGACCTCAGTTTGATGATGTTCAAAAAGAAATGTGGATAGAGGTTTTGTAATAGTTCGATAATCCCTTAATTGCAGCATAATATTCTAAAAATTATTTTACTCACCCCGTTGACCAACTAGTAGCCTTATAGTATAATCGCGTGGTTTAAAAAAAGAAAGCATTTTTAAGAAATTTAGCCCAATTTGGCAATTTCAATATGACCAGTGATCAAAATCTAGGGGAGAGGATTGGATCCCTTATTAAAAAATCTAATACTGTAGCAGTAATACCTTCAAGACTTGCGGGGGATGACCCTTTTTACGCTGCAGTTGCAATGTATTATATGCTTAAGGAGCAGGGAAAATCAGTTCAAATTCTTTATAAGGGTAAACTTCCTGATGGTTCAGGTGCTGTTATTGCTGAAGATCAGATAACTACAGAAATTAAAGATAGAAGTTTGTATGTTTCTATAGATTATTCAGGGACCCAAGCTGCAAAAGTACATTATTCAACTGAAAATGATGTCCTACATCTTCGTATTGCCCCAATTCCTTCTAATTATGATAAAGACCAGAGAATAGCTGCAAAAGTTACCGGTCAGGAATTTGATTTAGTGATAACAGTAGGTGCTCTTAATATTGGTGACTTAGGTAATGTCTATGAGCATCTCGATATGGCTTCTAAAATGGCCAAAATTCTCAATATTGATAATACAAATAAAAATGAAAGGTTTGGTTACATAAATATTATTGATGCGTCAGTTTCCAGCTTATCGATGCTACTGTTTCAAAAAAGCATTACATGGGGTTTAACACCCAATGATAAGGCCGCAAAGGCACTTTTGAAGGGGATAGAGACCAAAGAGCCGAAGTTTCGTAATTGAGGTTGCTCTCAAAGGAAAAATCTGATAAGATGATTGATGCTTATGGCATTACAAAAACAAGTAAAACAAAAAATTATTAAGTCGGCGCAGTTTCATAATACTGATACAGGTTCCCCCGAAGTACAGATAAGTCTGCTCACTGAAAAAATTGCCAGTTTGTCCACTCACCTTAAAAAACACAAGAAGGATAACCACTCAAGACGTGGTTTGCTTCAGATGGTTAACAAAAGAAGGAGACTTTTGGCTTACTTAAAAGGTAAAGACGCTGAAAGATATAGCTCGCTTCTCGAAAAACTGGAGCTTAATAAGTAGATAGTTTTTTAGGGAAATTTACATAAGGGTTAAGATGAGGAATATTTTTTATGAAAGTGTCGTAGAAAATATCTCTCTGATCTTAATCTGATTTGTCTGATCCCTCATAATAAAAATGAATAGTGAAATAATATATAAAGAAATTGAATTTGAAGGTAAAAAGTTAAGTTTGGAAACAGGTAAACTGGCTAAGATGTCAAATATGGCTGTTAAAGCTTCCTATGGCGATACAGTAGTACTTGTGACTGTGGTATCAGGCGGTTTGGATCCTGAAACAGACTTTTTTCCTCTGACAGTAAACTATCAGGAGAAATATTATGCAAGCGGTAGAGTGAAAAACTCAAGATATCAAAAGAGAGATGGCCGCGGTACTGATGACGCTGTTATTGCGGGTAGAGTTATTGATCATGCAATTAGACCGCTTTTTCCTTCTGATTTTATGGATGAAGTTCAGATTATTTCCACCGTTTTATCCTATGATGAAGAGTGCGACCCAAAATATTTGAGTATGATTGCAACCTCTGCAGCGTTGCACGCTTCTGATGTTCCTTGGGATGGCCCGATGGCTACACTAAATGTCGGTTATATAAATGGTGATTATGTTCTTAGTCCGACAAGAAAACAACTGAGTGAACAAAGCGAGCTTGATATGACTATTTCTTTTGTAGGAAAAGACAAGAGATTTTTAGCATTGGAAGCAGAAGCCAATATCTTGTCTGAAGAGAAAATTTTAGGAGCCATTGAACATGCAAGAAACAAGTCTGATGTAATTTTTAATTTTGTTTCTGATTTTGCAAAAGCTGTAAATCCAAAAGCCGAAAAATATGAATATACCTCAAAAGCATTAGGTGAAGATGTATACAAAGCTGTATCAGACGTTGCCGAAGCCAAGATAAAAAAACTCATGAAAGCCGGTATGGAAAAAGATGAACTGGAAGAAAAGCTTGATAGTATTTCTGAAGAAGTTTACTCAAAACTTGAAGGAAAATTCAAAAAATTAGATATGACCGCTGTTATAACGGATATTAAGAAGAATACCCTTCAAAATCAGATTTTAGAAACCGAGAAAAGACCTGATGGTCGCGGTATAAAAGAAATCAGACCATTGAGCGGTGAAGTAGGGTTTTTACCTAGAACTCATGGTAGCGCTCTATTTACAAGAGGAATAACTCAGTCATTAACTACGGCTACTTTAGCCTCTCCCGCACTTGAATTATTGATAGAAGATATGCGAGGCGAATCATCAAAGAGATATATGCACCATTACAACTTTCCTCCATTTTCAGGCGGTGTGACCGGTAAGGTTGGCTTCCCCAAAAATAGAGAGATCGGGCACGGAATGATAGGTGAAAATGGTTTAAGACCGGTAATTCCTTCTCAAAAAGATTTTCCTTATACAATACTTGTTACAACTGAAATATTATCTTCTAGCGGGTCCACATCGATGGCTGCGACTTGCGGATCTACACTCGCCTTGATGGATGCAGGAGTGCCTATAAAAGATATGGTTGGAGGAATTGGCGTAGGTCTTATCGCAAACGAGGATTTTAGCCAAAAACTAATTGTGACAGATTTAGCCTATATGGAAGATGCTTTTGGTTTGCTAGATTTTAAAATGACAGGTACAGAAACCGGTGTAACTGCAATTCAGTGCGATATGAAGTCTCCCGGAATTCCTTTTGATTTGCTCCCGAAAATTATTGATCAATCACGAGAAGGCAGACTTGAAGTCCTTAAATTTATGAAAACGATTATTGATAAACCTAGAGCGGATGTCTCTGCATATGCACCAAAGTCAGAGTCGTTGAAAATTGAAGTTGATCAGATTGGCATGGTGATTGGAACCGGGGGCAAAACTATTAAAGAAATTCAAGAAAGAACAGATACGGAAATTGCCATAGAAGAAGATGGTACTGTTGTTGTTTCCGGTATTAATAAAGAAAATGTTACAAAAGCAGCTGATATAGTCAGAAATATGACGAGAGAAATTCACGCTGATGAAGTTTTTGATGGCGTTGTAGAAGAAGTAGTTGATTTTGGAGCTTTTGTAGAAATATTGCCCGGTAAGGTGGGTTTACTTCATATTAGTGAATTATCCAATGGCTTTGTAAATAAAGTAGAAGATATTCTAAAAGCCGGAGATACAGTAAAAGTAAAAGTTTTAGAAGTCGGACGTGACGGTAAAATAAGCCTCTCGAAAAAAGCACTTGAAGAAGGTTATGTGAAGAGAGAACGTCCTGCCGGCAGAGGCGGACGCGGCGGATTTGATCGCGGTCCACGTGCCGGTAGAGGCAGGTCTGATAGAGACGGCGGTCACGGCGGGAGTTCAAGACCTCCAAGAAGGTAAGATCTACCAAAACAAAAGGATTTGATGGTAAAATTCTATTGATGAAGCGTATCTGCCCTAAATGTGAAAATGTACTTAAAGATCATGAATGCTATTTTTGCCATAACTGTGGTGAAAAGCTTGATGACCATCTGATAAAGCGCTCAGTAACGTTTATTCCTAAGACAACATATTTGTCTTCTGAAAAAAGTACTCCGAAAGTTTCACTAAATTTTAAGAATTTAAACAAAAATGTTCAGCTTGCGCTTGGTATTATAATTTCGTTATTTATTTTATCAACTCTCGCTTTTTTTATAACAAGATACATCTCTAAACCGGAGAAAGATGCCTCTACTTTTCAAAATGCAACCGGTATGCAAAGAGTTTATGTAAACTCTGTAGATATTGGTTATTCAAATGAAAATATTGTTTTTGGATCCAATGACATTACAAAGTATGTTCCTGTGAATGTTGATTTTTATATTGAAGGGGTAAATTTGAATGAATTTATTGAAGTTCTCACCGGTAAAGGTGAGCTTAGTTATTTTAAAGATAATTTTGGAATAGAATCTACTTCGCGGTTTGCACTATTTGGCAAAAATTATGACGACGCTTGGCGCTATGCAATTGTTTTAGATTCTACACCCGAGCAAATTGAAGATATAATAAGAAATAAAGCCGTACAAAAAATATTAGAGGATCCTGATATTAAGGAGTCCACAGATTCTCAAAATATTGAAGTAAGATTAAATGGTGATTTATTGACGTTAGAAATAATCGGCAGCAAATTAATAATCACTAATTACACTCCTTTTATCCAAGAGATCATACAGTCATCTACCGGAATTGCTAAGAACGTAACACACAATCCGAAATACAGCAGCTATAGTGCATTTTTACCCCAGTCAGGTCAACTTATAGTTATGAATTTTCTGGAGGATTTTGATTCTTTGTACGATTTATTAAAAACGTTTAATATTCCTCAAGAGACTGATAAAATACTTGCACCGGTAATAGAGAAAAAGTATGTAAAGTTTGTAATTAGGAAAAATGAGCGATAAGGATTATAAGGACAACACGGTTGATCATTCAGAAAATTTTCTGTTTGATGAATTAAATAAGCTTTCTCAAGTAATTGATGCTATCGATGGTATTCCGCCACAGCTAGAAGATCGTCTTCGTTCTATGCTTAGAAGATTGGATCGTATGGCTCAGCTGGGTCATTACTCTACTGAGTTTGACAGTATTGCCCGGTATATTGAAACAGTCTCAAAAATCCCTTGGAATAAAAGAACAATAGACAAGTTAGATCTTGCAGAAACAAAACAACTATTGAATGCATCTCATCATGGTATGGATTATGTTAAAGAAAGAATTCTCGAGTATCTCTCAACGCTTATTCTTATTAAGAATCGCGGTGGCGACATGATCGCACGAACACCTGTCCTGCTTTTTGTTGGTTTGCAAGGTGTTGGTAAAACTACTTTGGCGATTTCGATCGCAAAGGCGTTAGGTAGAGAATTTGTGAGAATTGCTATGGGTGGAATTGGATCTACTTACGAATTAAGGGGTAAAAGTAAGACTTATCCTGAGGCGGAACCCGGTCAAATTGTAAAAGCTCTAATTAAAACGCAGGTGATGAATCCTGTTATCTTGTTGGATGAGATTGAAAAAGCAAGCGGTGAAACAGGTTTGTTGAATGATATTATGGCTATACTTCTTGAAATATTAGATCCTGCGCAAAGTACTGAGTTTAGAGACCATTATATTGATTATCCTGTAAATCTTTCAGAGGTGCTATTTATTACATCGGCAAATAATCTGGGTACAATTAGTGCGGCACTGATGGATAGAATGGAGGTTATAAAGATGCCTTCTTATACTGATAATGAAAAACTGGTTATAGCTAAAAAATATTTGATGCCAAAAATCTTTGAAAAATCAGGATTAAAAGAAGGGGAACTGATTATTGAGGATGATTTGTGGCCGGGAATTGTAAGACCTTTTGGTTTTGACAGCGGTATAAGAAGTTTAGGCAGAACTTTAGAATCGATATGTCGAAAAGTAGCAAAGCAAATTGTTGAGGGAGAAGTAACCTCTGTTCATCTGACGCAGGATAACCTAAAGTATTATTTACCTAAGTAAATATGGAAAAAATTAAAGAACCTACATTAAAAGAACTTGACGAAATAAGAAAAGAAGGATTTAGACCGGGAGTAGTTGCTTGTATTATCCACCAAAAAAAAGTATTGATGCTTTATAAAAAAGAATACAGAATCTGGATGTTTCCCCAGGGCGGTATTGAAAACAAAGAAGTGCCATTGGCGTCGCTCAGAAGAAATTTGGCAGATGATTTAGGTGAGGAATTTATGCAGTATATTGATTTTTCGAAAGTTCTTATTGTAGATAAGGATAGGATGGAATTCAAACCCGGCAGCCACGAAGTAGAGGAACTGTTTGATGACGCAGGTAATAAACTCCAGCTTATTGGTAAAGAATATTTGTTTTGTGTACTTAATGCGGATTCCAACAAACTGAAAATAGAAAATACAAAATATGACGAGGTTTTTTGGATGTCGTTTAGAGAAGCCTATTTCGTAGCTGATCGCATGTATCAGAAGGGCAAAAGAAGAATTACATTGAAAGTACTCAACGCTCTAGAGAATTTCGGCCTAATAGAATGACGAACGCCGCTTTACTTACCCAAATAGAAAAGAACATTGCAATATGCCAGAAATGCCGCTTATTCAGAGCAGCAAAAAATCCGGTACCGGGAGAGGGTAATTATAACGCAGAGCTAATTTTTATTGGTGAGGCACCCGGTGCAAGCGAAGATGCTACAGGAAGACCTTTTGTGGGAAGGGCTGGAAATTTACTTGAGAAACTGTTAGCTAAAATAAATTATGAGAGAAAGGATGTTTGGATAGGTAATATTATTAAGCACCGACCTCCTGAAAATAGAGATCCTTTGCCTGATGAAGTTACCGCATGTTCTCAATATCTAACAATGCAGCTAAGTATTATGAAACCGATATTAATTGTTACTCTGGGAAGATATGCAATGAACTATTTTTACCCCGAGGGAAAAATATCACAGGTTCACGGACGAGTTATCCAAACTAACGATAAAAATATATATCCGGTATATCATCCGGCTGCAGGTTTGCGTAATCCGGAAATGCTTAAGGCCCTTGCGAGAGATTTTATGCAGATACCAAAAATTTTAGAAAATTTAAAAAATCCGAAAGGAATAATTGAAGATTTATCACAAGATGGACAATTAAACCTCTTCTGATAAACTTTATAGTCTATGACACTATTTAGAAATATTGAAAAAACCAAATCGCCTTTGAAATATATATCAATCGGTGATAGCGTTACTAAAAATCTTACTGTTTACGAGTATGAGGACACTATCATTGCTGTGGATTACGGAATTGGCTTTCCGGAAAGCGATGAATTGGGAGTGGATTTTATTATCCCTGATATGACATATTTGTTGGAAAACGCAAATAAGGTCAAAGGTCTTTTTATCTCTCATGCTCATGCTGATCACTATGCGGCTGTACCGCATTTGCTAAAAAAGCTTAATGTTCCGGTATACGCCAGTAAAATCACACAAGGTTTTATAAAAAAAATGTTTTCTGAAAAAATGTTTAAAGAGTTAAAAGATACAGCGGAGTTCAGATTGTTTGATGCAACAACCGATGAAGTTGTACTAGGCCCTTTTAGAGTATCTGCTTTTAACGTAAACCATTCAGTCCCTAATGCCCTGGGAATTAAAATTGATACACCGCAAGGGCGTATTTTGCACATGGCTGATTTTAAAATTGATAAAACTCCGGTGATTGATAAGCCTTTTGACCTCGAACGACTGGAAAAATATGCAAACGAAGGAGTTTTATGCCTCGTCTCTGATAGTCTTGGATCTAGAAATAAACACGAAGTTGAATCAGAAGCATCTTTAAACGGTGCATTTCAACCTTTATTTGAAAAGTATGACAAGCGCCAAATTTTTGTGACTGTTATTTCATCAAACATTTCCAGAATGCAACAGATTTTTACGGCAGCGCTTAATGTTGGTCGTAAAATTGTACCTGTAGGGCGCTCTATTGATCAAGCTATTGATATTGTACGCGAGCTGGGATATTTACAATTTCCTTCAGATTTGTTTATAGAAGTTAAAAAAACAGCGGATTATGCTCAAGAAGGTCTAATTTATCTTATCGCCGGGTGTTTTGGACAAAGAGGGTCCGCTTTAGATAGAGTTGCCAGAGGCGAGCATAGAGATATTACTTTAACTGATAGCTCCGTAGTGATATTTTCCGCTGAACCGGGACCTCCCAGTGTTTATGATGATGTCGAAAAACTCTGTTCTGAACTCACTTTGGCGGGAGCAGAAGTTATCGATCACAATGATTATCATTTACATGTATCTGGGCATGGTCATAGAAATGATTTACTGACAGTTGCAAAAATGTCAAAAGCAAAATATTTTATTCCCAATGGAGGAACTCCTTTTCAAATGCATTCTTATGGAAATATCGTTTCACAGGAATTAGGCGTTCCGAGAGACAATATTTTTGAGCTTGGCGAGGGCGAGGTTATTGAGTTTAGAGACGGAAATGCCAGTCGTGGCAACACGATTGAAGTACATGACATGTTTTTTGATGGTATTGGTATTAACCCAATAGTTATTTCCGACAGACAAACCCTTTCTACTGATGGTGTCTTTGTAGTAGTAATACCTGTTTCTAAAGAGGAAAAAAAACAAGTAGGTCCGGTGGATGTAATTACTAGAGGATTTATCTATGTTAAAGAATCCAGAGCACTTTTAGGTCAAAGCAGAGATGTTGTAAATAAAGTCTTAGATAAAGGTGGTAATCTTGTGGATGATTGGGGTTCTATTAAAAAGACAATTGAGAAAAAGTTGGACAAGTTTTTATATAAAGAAACCGGCAGATCGCCGTTAATTATCGTGCATTCCATTTTTATGTAAACCTTGATAATATAGGATTAATGGCCAAGAGAGGCAGAAAAAAGAAATTTAAAATAGATTTTAATATCAGCCCTGAAACTGTACGCTCAGTGGTGGCTGTTCTTTTGCTTTTGCTCGCTTTTGTATCACTTATATCATTTATAGCCCCAAACTATGCGCTAAATGAAAAAATTCAACTAGTATTTAGAAAATCTTTTGGAATGGGCTCTTTGCTTCTCCCACTGATCATAGCTGCATTTGGGCTGTTTTTTATTGAATCAATAAAAATAAAGTTAAAAGAATTGCGAGTAGTTTTAGGACTTTTGTTATTTTTATTAACACTATCCGGATTTTTGCATGTTTTTATTCCGGCAGAAGAAGCAAAAATACAAGCGATTGCAGGTTTTGGCGGTGGTTTTGTCGGATACATAATTTCAACCAGCTTAAAAAACCTTGTAAGTATATATGGCGCAATAGCAACACTATTTGCCCTTTTAACTGTTTCAGTTATTGCAATTTTTGATATTTCAATAGACAGCTCAATTGTTTTTCTGAAAACAATTAAAGAAAGCTTTAAGAAGAACGAAAGCAACATTGAGGTTACTCCCGGTATAGAAATGTCCGGTGATGATACTGATTATAAACTTGACAATAATACAAGTGTTGCTTCCCACTCAGAAGAAGACAAGTATGATATTAAGGATCCTGAATTTGAGATAATTCCATCATTGTCTGAGCCCCAATCAGGTGTTGAACCGGAAATTGCACTACCTAATGATATGCCTAAACCGCAGCCTACACTACCTTATCCTGATAAAGTTTGGGTTTTACCTCCTGTTGATTTGTTAAGCAATCCCGCAGGGGGGCCTCCTGATACTGGCGATGTTGATGAGAGCAAAAGGATAATAAAAGAGACTTTGAGTTCATTCCAGATTCCTGTTGAGGTAGTGGATTACCAGATAGGTCCTTCTGTTACAAAATATGCTCTTGAAAGTCCCTCTGGCGTGAGAATCGCGAAAATAGCTAATTTGCAGTCAGATTTAGCCTTAGCGTTGGCTTCTCCAACAGGTTCAGTCCGTATAGAAGCACCAATCCCTGGTAAAAAGTTAGTTGGAATTGAAGTACCTAATAAGAAAAGGGCTTATGTAAATTTCAAGTCTCTTATAACATCTGAGCCCATGAAGTCCACTAAATCTAAGGTTGAAATTGTACTTGGAAAAGACGTTGGCGGTTTGACACACGTATACAATATTAGCCAGATGCCCCATCTTCTCATTGCGGGAGCCACAGGTTCAGGCAAATCAATATTTATTCATAATCTGATATTTTCAATTTTGTTTAGAGCTACACCGGAGGAAGTTAAATTCATAATGATTGACCCTAAGAGAGTTGAGCTTAGTGTTTATGCAGATATTCCGCATTTATACACACCACTTGTGACTGACACGGATAAGGCTCCTGCAGTATTTAAGTGGGCTGTTACTGAAATGACCAAGCGCTATAAGCTGTTTGAAAGTGCTCGTGTCCGAAACATTGAATCTTACAACGAAAACAGTGGATTTCAAGCAATGCCATATGTAGTTATTATTGTTGATGAGATGGCAGAAATAATGATGGCAGATCCTGCTGCAGTAGAAAAAAATATTATTCGAATTGCTCAATTGGCTCGTGCTACAGGTATTCACTTAGTCCTTGCGGCACAGCGCCCCTCAGCTGATGTTATAACCGGTCTAATAAAGGCTAATATACCCTGTCGTGTAGCTTTTAATGTAGCCAGTCAAACAGATTCGCGAGTTATTATTGATCAGACAGGTGCAGAAAAACTATTAGGAAAAGGCGATATGTTATTTGTACCTCCTGATAAACCTACCCCGGTACGTTTACAGGGAGCGTTTATAACAGATAAAGAAATTAACGATTTAGTAGCATATTTGAAAAACCAAGGTGTAGCACCTGATTATAAAGACGAAATTCTCAGTACTCCTACAGATTCCGGAGGTGATAAAAGCGTTGCTCTTGGTGGTGACCAAGTAGACGCTCATTTTGATGAGGCTGCTGAAATTGTTATCTCTGCAGGAAAAGCATCTGCAAGCCTTCTACAAAGAAGACTATCCATTGGTTATGCCCGTGCAGCTCGAATATTAGACGAACTTGAACAGAAGGGTATAGTAGGCCAGGCTCAGGGAAGTAAACCCAGAGACGTCTTGTTGGATTCTCTTCCTCTGGAAGATCTTCCCGGAGTAGGAGAAATAAAAACGCCCAGATTAAGACTTGATGATTAATATGAAAAGTGTAGGCGCATTATTAATTTCAGCTCGTAAAAAGGCAGGATATACGATCGATGATGTGTATCGTGCAATTAAAGTACATCCCAAGTATATAAAAGCTTTGGAAAAGGACGAATACGAAATTTTTGAAGGAAGAGTCCATGCCAAAGGTTTTTTGTCTATTTATTCGCAATATTTGGGGTTGGATATGTCGGAAGTTATGGCATTGTGGCGACGAGAATATGAGCCGTTAATAAATGATTCTAATAAAGATTCTTTTTCTAAAATGAAGTCCTTAGAACCAGAAAAGATGGCAATCACACCCGGTGTTGTTATTTCTATTGTAATAACAGTATTTTTATTGGGATTTTTTTCGTATCTATATTTTCAATATAAAGAATTTACAGGAGCTCCCAATTTAGAAATTTATCATCCTTCAGATAATTATTTATCGGAACAAGACGTTGTGGATATTACCGGACGTGTAGATTTAGATTCTAAAGTTTTTATTAACAACCAGGAATTAATTGCAAATCCTGATGGTAGCTTTTTGACTTCCATCAAATTGCGTGAAGGAATAAATACAATAAGTATAAAAGCAGTTAATAAGCTAAATAAGGAGTCTGAAAAAATTCGAACAATTATTTATAGACCGGATAAACCTGAGATTCAAATTCAAGAAATTAAAGAAAGCACGCCTGAAGAAAATACTACTCTAAAGCAGTAAAGATGATGTTATAATTCAAAGATATGGCAAAAAATAAATATTCAAAAATTGATAAACAAAAACGAAAACAAAAAGAAATTTTACGTGCACAAGTAAATACAAATGCTAGGGGACAGTTTACTGGCGAACTTTTGGAAGCAAAAGTTCCGGTAAAAACTCAAAAACAGTCAGAGCGCTTAAATTTAAATATAATTAGAAAAGATTTAATAAAAACCACGATTTTTGCGCTTTTTGCAGTAGGTGTATTGATTGCTGTGAAAATGTTTAGATATTGAGAACTATAATTGAAAATTTAAAGAAGGCTATGTTCACTTTAGGCACTTCATAACCTTATTTCCGCATCGATAAATAGATCAAGATCTCCGTCCAGCACTTCATCCGGATTTGTGCTTTCTACATCTGTTCTTAAATCTTTGACCAGTTTATACGGGTGTAGTACGTAATTTCTAATTTGATTACCCCAGCCCGGTGTAATGTGTTCTCCTTTAATTCGACGCTTTTCCTGTTCAATTTTTTCTAATTCTTTCGCGTATAGCTTAGATTTTAGGATTTTCATTGCTTTTTCTCGGTTTCGTGCCTGATATCTTTCTGTTTGATTTTCAACTATGATGCCTGAAGGAATATGCTTAATTCTCACTGCAGTAGAAACTTTATTAACGTTCTGCCCGCCTTTTCCTCCGGAGCGATATGATTCAAATTCAAGGTCTTCATCCTTAATTTCGATCTCAATAGACTCATCGATTTCGGGTATAACTTCAACCAGGGCAAACGATGTCTGTCTAAGATTATCAGCATTAAAAGGGGATTGTCTTACCAATCGGTGTACCCCATTTTCGTGTTTTAAAAAGCCGTAACTGTATTTTCCTGTAATTTCCAGACTTACAGATTTTAAACCGGCTTCATCCCCGGGGATTGAATGGATAATTTCGGTTTTTAGGTATTTTCTTTCGGCATATCGTGTGTACATTCGAAGAAGCATTTCTACCCAATCCATGGCTTCTGTACCGCCCTGACCTGCATGTATGCCCAGAATTGCGTTATTTTGGTCATGCTTTTCAGACAAGAATGTTTTAAGTTCAAGAGCCTTTATTTCTCTTTCAAAATTTTCGGTATCATCTTCAGCCAGCATAAGTTCCAGCATCTCGTAGTCTTCAATATCTCTTTTAAGTTCAGCTAAATCCTGCGAAATTTTCTGACCCTCTTCCCAATTTTGCCATATGGTCTCATCGGTCATTTCATTTTCCAATTGAGCTACTTTTGCCCTTTTTTCTTCTATATATAGATTTTTTTTGAGGTTATCCAGTCTATCCTCGTATTCTTTAATCATTCTTCATCAAAAATTTCTTTTCCTAGGGTGACTTCGCTGCCTTGATTAAGTTCTTTTCTTAACATTTTATCAGCTACGTAAGTTTCAACTTTTTCTTCAATTACTCTAGCCATAGGTCTTGCACCCCACTCGGGATTATATCCTTCTTCGATGAGTTTTTCCAATAGATCATCCGCAAAATGAAGTTTAATTTTTTGTGACATTGCTCTTTCTTTGACATTTTCCAGCAAAATTAATGCTATTTGTTTTACATTATCAATACCCAGTGGTTTATATACTATTATGGCGGTAAATCTGTTTAAAAATTCAGGAGCAAAATTGCTTCTTACAGCTTTCATAGCTACTTCTTCGATTTCTTCATAAGGACCGTTTTTTTGTGTAATTTTTTGGATTTCTTTAGTTCCTGAGTTGCTTGTGGCAATAATAATGGTATTTGTGAAATCTATAGTTCTTCCTGAGCCATCCGAGAGTCTGCCATCATCCAGCACTTGTAAAAAAGCTAAAATTACTTGGTGATGCGCTTTTTCAATTTCATCAAGTAACACTACAGAAAATGGCTTTGTTCTAACCAGCTCAGTTAATACACCCTTAGTGTCTCCTGATGAGGCTCCGATCAGCTTATCTATGCTGTCTGCTGTTTGGTATTCACTCATATCTAGCCTGATCATAGCTTTCTTATCACCAAAGTACACTTGGCTTAGTGTTTTAGCAGTTTCGGTTTTTCCCACGCCGGTGGTTCCCACAAATAGAAAGCTCGCAATCGGTTTGTTTTCATTTCTTATACCAACCCGTGCCCTTTTTATTGCTGAGGCAATCTTTTTTAATGCGTGATCTTGGCCAATTACGCGTTTTTTCATTTCATCCTCAATTTTTAGCAGTTTTTCAGACTCATTATCAGAGACAGCTGTTACCGGAACGTGCGTTAATTCAGTAACCACTTCTTCAACAGTTTTGGTATCAAGGTATTTTGAAGCTTCTCTAACTTTATTTACAGCTCTATTTAAAATATCTATTGCCTTATCCGGAAATACCCTGTCATGAATCAGCTTTTGGGACAAATTTATCATTTTTATTAACGCCGGCATTGAAATAATAATTCCATATTTTCTTTCTTCTACAATTGCCTTGGTTTTCAGAATTTTGAGAGTATCGTCAAATGACGCTTCAGCCACCTCAATAGTTTCAAATAATCTGGCAAAAGATCCTGAAGGTTCAATATACTTTCTATAATTTTCACGATTGGTTGCCCCAATAAATTGTATCTCGTTTGAGCTTAAATATGGCTCCAGAATTGAAAAGACCGTTGAAAAGCCCTCTCCTTCGTCTACGGGAGCCACCAGTGAGTGAATTTCGTCAATGAATAAAATAATATCTCCGGAGCCAATGGTTTCTTCCATAGCGCGTTTTAATTTAGATGCTACTTCGCTCGCATTATGTGTCCCCGCTATAAGGCTTCCCATTTCTAGGCTTACCACGCGCTTATTTTTTATTGCAGCATACTTTGTCCCGTGCATAATTCTATGTGCAATTCCCATAATCAGCGTTGTTTTTCCGCAGCCGGGATCGCCAATCAGGAGTACATTTTCGTTTGAGCCCCCTAAAGTGCTGGCAATTTCTTCAATTTCTTTGTCTCTACCCACAACGTCAGGTAATCTGCCTTGCTTGACCATACTGGTAAAGTCTCTTGAAATAGCATCCAGGTTGGGTGTAACTCTGCCGGTAAGCCCGTGTCCGAAGCCTCCCATTGGCGGCATAACAAAGTCATCCTGCCAGATAAAAATCATATCCATTTTTTCTCTTATATCAATTATCCAAAACGCTGCTTCTTTAATATTTTTAAATTCCGTGCCGTATTTTGAAAGCATGATATCAATGTTTTCAAATGCGCTAAGTATTGCAAGAAATACATGTTCCTTTTCCACATATCTTGATCCGTTTTCTTTTGCATGTTCAAAAGCTTTAGATTTAATTTTTTCTGCGTCTTTTACTTCGATTTTTACGAAATCTTCCTCAAAACCTTTATTTTTTAATTCTGCCTTGAAAAGTATGGCATTAATATTTGTGTCTTTTATAAAGATCTGTAATTCCCGTTTTGATCCGGTTGTAGTTTTATTAAATACCTTTTCAGCATCAGGTCGGTAGGTCTTTAGGA
>CAZPYT010000013.1:0-21497 GCA_964590955.1 uncultured Candidatus Saccharibacteria bacterium
TTTGACACATTGTGCATCGCCCTTGGGGGAAGTGTTTCGTTTGGTAGGTAGATTTGAAAGATATATTCGGAGTCAAACTCTAAATATGCCGATCAATCTAACGATCTACTGAAGAACGTTCCACTGGGTATTTATTCGAGAAATCGAATCTCGCCACCTTTTCGCAAATACATCGAAAGAATGTATGTATGCGTGAGAAGGTGGCCTTAAACTTTTATAAGACCTTTTTTATATTTCCAATTACTACAAAACAACATATTCTTTGCTATAATTCTCAAGCTTAGTACAATAGGCTTATATTTTCGTGCCGATGTAGCTCAGTCGGTTAGAGCGGACGTTTCATAAGCGTCAGGTCACTGGTTCGATCCCAGTCATCGGCACCATGAAAGCATCAATATTATGCAAAAACTGGATTTAACACATTTTTATACCTCGTCCCTCTGGCGCCCTTATTTTGGGTATTAATCTTTTTGTGTAAAATTTAGTTGGAAGTTCTTTTCTAAAAGTTTAACTTCCGCAATTAGGAGAAATTAAAATGAATAAAAAAATAGTCTTATCGGGAATGCGAGCCACAGGTTGTCTACACTTGGGAAATTATCTTGGCGCAATAAAAGGGATGATTGCATTGCAGGATAATCCTGATTATGAAACCAATTATATGGTGGCTGATGTTCATGCCATAACTACACCTTATAATCCTCAAGAGCTTAAGGAAAAAAAACTGCAGGTTGTTCTTGATTATCTGGTTGCGGGTTTAGATCCGGAAAAAGCCACGATATTTATCCAGTCTATGGTACCTCAGCACTTGGAATTTGCTTTTTATCTTTCGCCTTTTACTACAGTTGCCCGTATGCAGCACTTACCGACTTTTAAAGATAAAGTGAAACAATATCCTGAAAACGTTACAATGGCGTTGCTAAATTACCCTGTTTTAATGGCGGCCGATATTTTATTGTATAAAGCACACGAAATACCTGTTGGAGTTGATCAGGAGCCTCATCTTGAGATATCTCGTGAGATTGCCCGTAAGTTAAACGATCAGTTCGATATGGACTTTCCTGAGCCTAAAATTTTTAAAACAAGCGGTAGTTATATACCAAGTCTTTTAGGAGAAGGTAAGATGAGTAAATCAGTTGAAGGCAGTTACATAAATCTTTCGGATGATCTCGATACGATAAAACAAAGGCTTGCTAAAGTTCCGACTGATATTGGTAAAGGTGATACAGTACCAGAGACCGGTTCTGTTGCAAATCTTTTGGAATTAGTACGACATTTTATGGGAGCTTCCGCTAGAAAAGAATATGAAAGTGCATATACAACTGATGGAATACGATATGGTGAGCTAAAATCTCTTCTGGCTGACTCTATCTTTGCCGTACTGGAGCCTATTCAGGAAAAACGCAATCGTTTAGAAAAAGATCATGACTATGTGCAGGATGTAGTGCAAACGGGTGCGAAAAAGGCTCGTGAAAAGAGCCAAAAAGTACTTGATGAGGTTAAAGAAAAAATGGGTTTTTAGAAATCTAAGAACTCATGTATAATGCTTAAGTTTATGGCCAAGCAAGAAGATACAAAGAAACAAAATAATGGTAAGAAGGTAGAACTTAAACCTAACGGTTCGATATTCAGTAATGTATTTTTCTACGTCTTCTTATTTTTTGGAATTTATATACTAGTAACAGCTTTTTCAGGATATTCATCTAACCTCGAAACGAAACCTCTCAGTGATACCTTGAAGTTAATTGATCAGGGTCAGGTTCAAGATGTTGTAGTGGCCGGTGACAAAGTTGAAGTTCTATTACAAGATGGTAGCAAGTTTTCATCCGAAAAGGAAAGCGGAGTAAGTTTTGATGAAATACTTACAAATAACGGTATTGATCGCTCTAAGATTGCCGGAGAATACAAAGTAGAGCACAGAATAGGCGTAGAAGATATCTTGGGTCCACTGTTGTCTTTTGGAGTACCTATACTAATACTATTGTTTATATTCAGACAGATGCGCGGAGCAGGCGGTGATATCATGTCCTTTGGCAAATCCAGAGCTCAACTCTTCAATAAGGACTCAAATCAAAAAATAACATTTAAGGATGTCGCAGGTGTAGATGAGGCTAAGAAGGAAATGATGGAAATTGTCGATTTTTTGAAATTTCCACAGAAATACAGAAAATTAGGTGCAAGAATTCCTAAAGGTATTTTATTGATTGGCCCATCCGGCGTAGGTAAAACCCTGTTGGCCAAAGCTATCGCCGGAGAAGCGGGAGTGCCATTTTTCAGCGTAGCCGGTAGTGAGTTTATGGAAATGCTTGTCGGCGTAGGATCAGCACGAGCAAGAGATTTATTCAAAATGGCAAAAGCAAGCCAGCCTAGCCTTATTTTCATTGACGAAATAGATGCAATCGGTCGTCAGCGAGGTATGGGTATTGGTGGAGGTCACGATGAACGAGAACAAACCTTGAATCAGATACTTATTGAGATGGATGGTTTCGATCCAAGAACTAGCGTGATTGTTTTAGCTGCTACAAACAGACCGGATATGCTGGATCCAGCTTTGATTCGTGCCGGACGTTTTGACAGACGGGTTAATATTCCGCTACCGGATCTAGAAGATCGCAAGATGATAATGCGAATTCATATGCGAGGCAAACCCTTTGAAGAAGAAGTCAACGTAGAATCAATTGCCAAAAAAACTGTAGGTTTTAGTGGCGCTGATATCGAAAACATGATGAATGAAGCTGCCATTTTAGCAGCAAGAGAAAACAAGGATAAGATCTCTTCAAAACACTTAGAAGAAGCCGCTTTAAAAGTTACAATGGGCAGCGAAAGAAAAACGTTGCAGACCGAAGAAGAAAAGAAAATGACTGCCTATCATGAGGCAGGTCATGCTCTGGTAGCTTCCAGCTTACCTGATATGGATCCTGTAAACAGGGTTTCGATAGTTGCTAGAGGAGGGTCCTTGGGTCATACAAGTATGGTACCTATAAGAGATCGTTACAACGAAACTCAGACAAGGCTTTTGTCTTTTATTACAACAATGTTAGGTGGCCGCGCTGCTGAGGAGATTGTTTTTGGAGAATTAACCATTGGTGCGTCTGATGACATTAACAAAGCTACAAAATTAGCACGAAAGATGGTAATGCAGTACGGTATGAGCTCGCTTGGTCCTATATCCTACAATGGTAAAGATGACGAGTTTATGTTAGCAAAAGAATTCGGATATCATGCTCCTGCATACAGTGACGGTATGGCTTCAAAAATTGACGACGAAGTTAAAAATATTATGGATCACTGCTATAACAACGCAAAAGACATTATACGTAAAAGACGAGAGATTTTAGATAAGATCACAGCTATTTTAATCGAAAAAGAAACTGTTTATGAAGATGAATTCAAAGCAATTGTTGAGGGCTAATACTTCAGTTTGATTAAAAGCTAATTTCAATTATAATATCAGCAACATACAATTCTAATCGAGGAGGTATTCGATGTCAGTAAAACATATACTTTTCTTGTCGACAGACAAAACAGTACAGCCCAAGATGCGATCGTTATTACATAATCTAATTGGTGCGTATGCCAAAGTATATGGCTATGATGATTTCGATCGTTTCAAACAAGGGATTAAACAACTGCCTTTTGTGAATGCAGTAATTGTGGGTGACTTGGAAGTTGAATCTACTGAGATACCAAATTTCATTTCGGTAAGATTTCCTAGCACTCCGGTTTTCTTCATCACGGAAAAAAATAGCACTCGATTTAATGCCAGATATTTTCTTCTATCCGGAGGTATATATCGCAGCATTTTGACTAGTGATCGTAATCAAGCGCTTTTGGTGTATGATTTGGCACAGCGACAGTGTATTAATTCAAGTGGTTTGTGTTGAACCCTCTCTGAAAAGTCATAGGGAATTGTTGGAACACAGAATGAGAGGAGTATATGGAACCTTTTGGGTTATCTCCTATAATGATGGTACTTTTTGCGCATGATAAGGCACCTAGTGTAAACGAAATTAGATCCTGTGCCAAAAAATGGGGGCTTAGTAATGTAAGGTCAAGAGAGGTAAAAGTAGTGCATTTCGGAAATATGACTCGTATTGAGTTCATGAAGAATATGCATAACCCCGCTTTGACGATTATATTTGGTACCCCAGGAGATGATTTGGCGAGCATATTTGACGGCAAAATCACTCAATTTAGATAATGTTAAAAAATCGTTCAGATAAGCATGTACTTCTGGGCGATTTTTCTTTTCACAATGTAGTTTGTGCGAAGATCGTTCTCAACAAACTTCCACAAAAATATGCTATAAAATACTAATGAAAAAACTATTACTGATAGACACTTTTAACTTTTTACATCGTGCATATCACGCTTTGCCCAAAACCTTTACAGATTCAGAAGGAAGTCCAACCAACGCCATCTATGGTGTAACAAGTATGCTTATTAACATTTTTGATCAACTGAAACCTGATTATGTGGTTGCTGCTGTAGATGAACGCGCTCCAACATTACGACATGAAGATTTCACAGGATATAAAGCACATAGGCGGCCGATGGAAGATGATTTGTCGTCTCAAATTCCCAAAGTATTTGAAATTATTGAAACATTTGGATTGAGAAAAGTTTCTAACCCCGGGTATGAAGCAGATGATGTAATTGGGACATTTGTTCATAACAACAAAAACAAAGATCTAGAGATTATTATTGCTTCTAACGATAGAGATTTATGGCAGCTGTTAGATAAAAATGTAATCATTATGACACCTTCGACTAAAGGTGATATAGAGTGGATTGGGGAAAAAGAAGCCATAGCAAGAAATGGGTTTAGTCCTAAACAAGTGACTGATTATAAAGGTCTGCGCGGCGATCCTAGTGATAATATCCCCGGTGTTTATGGTGTGGGGGAAAAAACAGCAAAAAAGCTAATAGAAGAATTTGGCACGGTTGAAAATATATATAAAAACATTGATAAAATAAACCCTGATTCGCTAAGAAAAAAGCTGGTGGAAAATTATGAAATAGCTTTGCAAAGCAAGCAGCTGGCAACAATTGTTACTAATGTCGAATTGGGTATCGATTTGGATGAGTGTAAGTTTCACGAGCCGGATAAAAAAGCTATAGAGGCTGTATTAACTAAATATAACTTTAAATCCTTGATAAGAAGGCTTGGAATCGGCTCAGCTGAAATAAAAGAGAATAAAAAGAATGATGCTCAAATGAGTCTTTTTTAAGTGTATAATCGACCCATGGAGATTATTAAAACTAGAGCAGTTGCTGTAGCCAAAATCCTAAAAGAAAAATATCCAAATCCTGTTGCTGAACTAAACTATAAGAATGAGATGCAGTTAATGATTGCTGTTGCCCTTTCTGCACAGACAACAGATCTAAAGGTAAATCAAGTAACCTCGACATTATTTGTTAAGTATAAAACGTGGGAGGATTTTGCAAATGCAGACATTCAAGAACTCACAAAAGGTATCCATGGCGTTAATTTTCACATTGGAAAGGCAGATCGAATTAAAAAAGCCGCGCAAGTGGTTTTGTCTGAATTTAATGGCAGATTGCCGCACACATTGACAGAGTTAATCAAAATACCCGGTATAGCAAGAAAAAGCGCAAATGTGATTCTTAAAGAATTGTGGGGGATTGCAGAGGGTATTGTTGTCGATACTCATGTGACACGTGTTTGTAACTTATTGGGTTTGACTACTAACAAAGACGCAGTAAAAATAGAAAAAGATTTGATGGCACTTTTCCCCAAAGAATACTGGACAAATATCTCAGGCTCTGTAGTACTTTTAGGTAGATACATATGCAAGGCGAGAAAGCCGAAGTGTATCGAATGTCCGCTTAACAGGCTTTGTCCATCATCCGGTGTGTAATTACTGAACAGATTCCGGTAGCATCCTCAGCAGTTCCTGCGGCGCGTTTTTAATTCTTATTTGTCCTCTATTAGTATCACCTTCTATTTCGTATGTCCATGTACCGGATTTTCTGAGACTAAATCTATACTCCATAGTTTCTCCTGCTTTTATTTGTCTGGGTTCTCTTAAATCATCAAATATAGGCATGAGTTGTTTGAAAGAAATGTCGTTTTCGGTTTTATTTGCTAATCTGAGAACTTGACCTGCGGTTGCTTGAGCATTGAGTGGTTTCAATCCTTCTTTTGTATATTCGATGTCCAAATACCCATACACTTGGTCTACTGTTCTAAAGAGATCCGTAATCGTATTTTGTTCAAGTTCTTGTTGTTCTTTTTCCTGTTCGGCTTGTATTTCACCAATGTTTATATTTTTCTCTTTTAAAATCTCTTCAATCGCATATTTTAATGTATCCTCATCGGAGAGTAATATTTGTTTGCCATTGATAAAAAAAGTAGGAGTGGCGTTTATTCCAATTTTTCTGCCATAATTTATATCTTCTTCAACTAATTCTTTGAAAGCTTTATCTTTGAAATCCTTTAAGAACTGGGCATTATCCAGACCTAAATAATCTGCGTAGTTTGTGAGGTCTTCATCTTCAAATTTTCCCTGATTTTGGAATAATACATCAGCGTATTCCCAGAATTTTCCTTGTTCTCCTGCTGCTTGTGCTGCGATCGCGGCATTTTGAGCATTTTTATGCTGGGGAAGAGGGAAGTGTCTTACTCCAAATCTGACGTATTCTGAATATTCATTGACCACTCTGGATACAATGGGATGCATAACTTTGCATGCCGGGCAACCGAAATCTGTGAATTCCACAATATCTATAGGAGCTCCGATTGGCCCTTTTACATAAGTATGAGGAGAAATTAGATCAATATTATCAACTTCAATCAGCTGGGTTTGAGATTGAGGTTTCCTTTGTGCAAGTAAAATGATTAATAAAAATATGAAAGCGGTTATTCCACCGATTACAAAGACCGGCATATTTCTTCTAATAAGTTCTTTAAAATCCATAATTTAATCCAAACTAACTACTGAGTTCATTTTATCACATACTTAATTTCAAAAAGTGCTACAATTTTATTATGCCCAAGTATGCTTCTTCTTTTGAAACTTTCATGCGAGATTTTACTTCTTTTGGGAATGCCTACATTATCCTTATTGTTGCTGCACTTACTACACAAGATGTTGACGTATTTATTGATGTGGCTGTTGGGTTATTTATTATATATGCTTTGGGGAGTTTGATTCGCAAAATTTTGTTCAGTGAACGCCCCTCAAAAAAATACCGCCACATATTCAAAAAAGTAGAATCCGGTAGTTTTCCGAGTATGCATGTTGCGAGAATAACCTTTGCTTACAGCATGCTTTTCGAGCATTTGCATTACCCTTTTCGATTAATCCCATTATTTTTGATTATTCTCGTTGCTGCCTCAAGAGTATTTTTAAGGAAGCACTATGTTGTAGATACCATATTTGGATTGTTTTTTGGGTTAAGCGTTTTCTATTTGTTTAAGATTTTTTAATGTGCATTTAGAATATCCTTATTGTAGTTTCAGATTATTCATTATATCTTCCATTTCTTTCTTGGTTTTTAATCCGTGAATAGATCCTACCTGTGTTAAAACACTGGAGGAATTGATTGCACCCCACGCCAATACTTCTAATAATGGTTTGTTATAGAATAATGCCGACATAGCTCCTGATGAAAAAGCATCACCCGCCCCTGTTTTGTCAACAATAGGGGATGCAGGAGGAATAGCATCAATTTTGCACATGGTATTTCCATCATATCCTGAAGAACCGTTGGCACCATCTGTGATAATAGTGAGTTTTGGTCCGAGTTTTTGTAACATCTTGTGCAAATTTTCTATAGATGTATCGTTTGTTAAGGTTAATCTAATAGCCTCCTCTTTGTTAACAAAGAGCACGTGTGTGACCTCAAGAATATTCTTTAAGCGTTCTACACCGGCTTTGATATGATATGTACCCGGATTGAATGCCAGACCTACATCAGGACTATTTTTACAATAAGCTGCCAATTGAGCTTGAAATTTATCAAAACCGGGTGCGATAGAAGTGTAGTAAATCCACTTTGGTTTTGGCCAATTGATCATTTCATACTCGCACTCATCATGATGGGTAAAAATTGTTCGCTCGCCTCCATACATGATAACCGGGTGCAATCCGGTTTGAACATTTTTATTTTTCATTAAGTACTTTGTGACGATGTTACTGGCCTTAAGCTCTTGTTCTATTCGATTTCCATATTCATCATCTCCCATCACTGTGTATATTGCAGTGCTAAGACCTAGCTGTTTAGTTCCCATGGAGACATTTATTGTGTTACCTGATATCGTGGTCTTTATACTTTTGACAGGAATTTTACTTCCATGAAAGAAGCAAATTCTTGCCTGTCCTGTGTCGAAATCTTCAAGCATTTCTCCTTCATCAACAGCAAGAAATAAATCTACACTTACATCACCGATAGCTAATAAATCAATTTTTTCTTCGTTCATTTTCTTATGGCAACTGCAGCTACAATAGAGTCCGCATCTAATTTGAACTTTCTAAGTAACTCTTCATATTTTCCTGATTCACCGAACGTGTCATTCATACCAATTCTCTTCACTTTAACAGGGCATTGCTCGCTCAGAATTTCTGCTACTATACTGCCCAATCCGCCGCTAATTTGATGTTCTTCAATAGTAAAAACATTCTTAGTTTTCTTTGCACTATCGATAAGTGTTTTACTATCAAAAGGTTTTAGAGAATAGGCATTTATAACGTCTGCTGTTATATGATGTTTAGTTTCCAAGATTCTCGCTGCTTTTAGTGCTTCGTGCAATATTGGCCCTGTTGCCACAATAGTAATGTCGTTGCCTACGTTTAGCAGATGCGAACCTCCTATGACAAAAGGAGCCTCGTCAGAGGTCATTAGTGGGGTGCTGTTTTTCGCTAATCTGATATAGAATGGCCCCTGTGTTTTAATTGCCAACTGAATTGCTTTTCTTGCTTGAGTATAATCTGCAGGGGATAGTACCGTCATATTAGGTAATACCCTTGTTAAAGCAATATCTTCAAGCGCCTGGTGAGTTGCACCGTCTTGCGTTGCGGATAAGCCTGAGTGTGTACTCGCTAGCTTTACGTTAGTATTGGAAAAAGCTACAGACAATCTTAGTTGTTCCCAGTTTCTACCGGGAATAAATATCGAATACGATGTTACTACCGGGGTTTTTCCTGCTAATGCCAGACCCGCAGCTATTCCCGCCATGTTTTGTTCAGCTACCCCTACTTCAAAAAATCTTTTTGGAAACGCTTCAGCAAATTTTGTGGCTTTAGTGGAGTCCTTTAGATCTCCTGTAAGTACCACCAGATTTTCATTTTCGTGTCCCATTTCAAGCAGTCCGTCGCCTAACCCGTCTCTTGTGGCCTTGGTTTCGGCATTAGCATAAAATGTGTTCTCGTTAAGATAGGACATATACTTTAATTGCACTCTGCAAATTCTTTAACTCTTTCAAATTCAATTTCTCTGGTGGTGTCGCTTATTGTTACCAAATCTACGGCGATATTTTTATTCTCGATTTTTTCGCAACTTTCACCCGGTTCAATTTCCCTCACCGAAACAATAATCTTGTTATCTTCTTTGTTCTCGTATATTTTTTTAATCTTAATCTCATGACCTTCGTATTCATTGGTTGAAGAAGCCACTGCCAGCACCATTTCTTTGTCAAAATTTATCGTATCCCGCATAATTAAATATCCCGACTCATCAACTGTATTTAAGAACTTTGCCAGATCGTCCTGGTTAGTGATAACTTCTCTGACTTTTTCCATGTCCTTATTTGTATAGACGATTGTCGGAAATCCATTGAGTCTTCTTACCTCGGGGGTAGCGTTAAAGTCCAGAATGTCTGCTTTACTGAAAAAAACAAGATAAACGCCAATCAGTAGCGCAACAATTATAAATACCGGGATCAGATTTATTTTTTTATTAGTCATATTCATTTTTTATTTTGCCTTCCAAAGTCCTCAATTGTTTGAGTGCTTTTTCGGCTTCTAATTTGTTAGGAGGTTTTCCGTGCCATTCAAACTTATATTCCATATAATCCACTCCTTTTCCGGCTATAGTGTGTGCGATGATCACCGTGGGCCTTTGAGAAACAGCTTTTGCCATGTTAAAGGCGTTTATAATTTCTTCATGATTATGCCCGTCTATCTCAATCACAAACCAATTGAAGGCTTCGAGCTTTTCTCTTAGATTTTCCAGAGGCATCACATCCTCAGTATAACCGTCTATTTGTATGTTGTTTCTGTCGATGATCCAGACCAGATTATTTAGTTTATAATTTGGAGCAAACATAGCTGCTTCCCAAATTTGGCCTTCATTTAGTTCGCCGTCTCCGGTCATACAATAAACTCTGTAATTTTTTCCATCCATTTTTCCTGCAATTGCCATGCCTATTGCTACAGATAAACCTTGCCCTAGGGGACCACTGGAATTCTCTATTCCCGGCAACGAATTTATTTGAGGGTGACCTTGTAATTTAGAGTCTATGCCTCTGTATTTGTCTAATTCTTTTTTGTCGAAGAAACCTCGTTTCTGTAAAGCTGCATACCAAATAGGGCAGGTGTGGCCGTTTGAAAGTACAAATCTGTCTCTATCCGGATCACTAGGGTTTTTTGGATCAATATTTAAGGTGTGGAAATAGAGTACGGCATGAATATCCGCAGCGCCTAATGCACCTGCAGAATGACCGGATTTTGCGCTCAGCAGCATTTCTATTGCCATCTGTCTGAGTTCCGTAGCAATTTCTTCCAGCCTTACCGTGTCTTTGTCATGAGCATGTGCAAGTTTTGGGTATTCTCTTTGTTTTTTTGTGTTATTGGTATCTGTGAGCATCTATTTTAGTATAGCAAAAAAACCACATTTTGTAGTCGGCAAAAGTAAGGACCTATAGTATAATAAAGGGCATCCGTGTAAATCTATCGAATGATCATCAGATGAAGAAAGGAAAGGTAGCTATGTCCGGAGAAATGTTGTTAGGCGTTGTTTTAGGGGTAATGGGGGTACTTATTATCGTTCTGGTTATCGTAAATTTGAGTGTCGAAAACGCAAATCTGCGTGAGAAGTCACTTGAATACATGGAAAAGTATAAGCAAGCTGATCAATATCTCTTACGTCATGAAGCTTTTTGTGTTTCTATTTATAACGTGATTGTTAACCCGCTTGCGGATGAAATTGTGATTAAGTTGAAAGAGGAAAAGGTACCTATAACCCAAGGAAAAGCGCTTGCGAAATGGATCGCGCTGTTTAGACTGCTTAATGATTCTCACCATGGTGACCTGAGAATATTCAGGCTTTTGGACATCCTCTTCTTGATTAATGAGGCACAAGTAGAACAGAAGTTTGTGATTGAACCGAAAGTTGATGGATCAGGACTGCGTGGTGGTGAGACGAACAATATCTATCCGGATTCTATTTTGGGTCTGGTGTCTTGGAAAGGTCTAGCCAGTTCTATTGTTGAAGAAGTTCCAATAACTTGGTTACGGGAACCGCGAGCTGATTAAGTTTGCGTTCAGATATAAACCTGTAATAAGGAGTCCCACGAGTGAGTACATGTCAATGACATCTCCCGTGGGGCTTTCCTTTTCTTTTTATCTTTTATTCATTAAACCCATTCAAATAATCCAAAACCTCTTCAGCCGAATGGCAGATCTTCATCATATTTTCTTCACCGTGATCTAAAAGCATATACGTTTTCACAAATTTGATGTACTCATTCCAAAAGTCACCGAAGAGCACGATTGGTTTACTGTTAGGGTAGTGGATCCATGAACTGATCCAGGTCATACCTAGTTCGCTCAAAGTGCCTATACTTCCGTTAAATACAACGTGGGCGTCGGTGGTTTGCAGCATAACTTTTGTTCTGTCAAAATAGTCGAGCGTTACTACCTCAAAGTCAAAATCATTTTCCGGATCTACACCTTCGTAGTGTCTCTTAGTCTTGCTCGGATGATAGGTTATCACAACAGACTCTTTACCGCCGGCATGGGCTCCTTTGGTTGCAGCTCTCATAACACCCGGTCCGCCTCCATTTATAATTTCATACCCGTTTTCAGCCAGTATTTTTGCAGTGTCATAAGCTCCTTTGAAGGGGAGCTCGTATTCCTTCCAACCGGCGCCTCCTAAAAAAGCAACTTTTTGAATTTTTCCTGATCGTGGATTTATATTGAACATTTTATTTTTCGAGCAATTTAGATAATTTTACATAATTTTCTACTGGATTATCTGTTTTTACTATAGCAGATCCTACTACAAAGTTGTCTACACCTAAATTTTTTACTAGGGGAATTGTGTCCGCATTTAAATGTCCATCAACTTGTGTTTCCACATCAGCATATATTTTTTTAAACTCTTTTATTTTTTCCAGTACTTTGTATTCGAATGGGCGTCCTTGAATACCGGGTTCTACGCCCATGAATTGTACAAAATTAAGCTTAGCAATGTATTTTTCGAGTGATGACAGGGGAGTTTCTAATCTTATACTCAAACCTTTTTCGAAGCCATTCATATTCAAGAATTCCTCAATAAAGTCTGATTCAACAGGTATGATTACTCGAATAAATACTTCTTTTACTGTGTCTATATACTCGATAGGGTTTTTGTCTCTTAGATCAAGTTCAAGCTCACAATTGGCACTAAGATTTTTAAGTACTTCGGCACCAAGATAATTTCCGCCTTCAACAAGGTCTTCATCTGCTATATCAATTTGAATGCGCTTTGTATAAGGATCCAGTAGTGTAACAAGTTTTTGGATTATCTTTATATTTTTTTCTAATATTGTAGGAACTATCATTTGAAGTTTCTATTTTCAATATCAGCAACTTTTTCCAATCTTCTTTTGAATCTTTCCTGATCGCTGAAGTGTGCTTCTAAAAATATCTTTACTGTTTCTTTAGCTTCTTCGTTTGAAATATACATAGCAGGCAGTGCCAATAAATTTATATCGTCGTCTTTTACTGCAGATGCGGCATGTGTGTCATTGAAACACAAACCGGCTCTGATGCCTTTGAACTTGTTTGCAAGCATACTTTCGCCAACGCCGTTTTTACAAATTAATATGCCTCTATTTTTATTGTTCTTAACAACATTTTCACAAACCGGTTCTACATAGTCTGTGTAATCATCAAATTCTCGATATTCATATGGCCCCATATCTTCAACTTCACACCCAAGTATGTTTTTCATATAGGTTACCAATATCTTTTTAAGTTCAAATCCTCCGTGATCCGAGGCAATATAAACTTTTAGTGAAGAAGCGGGGTGCATATATTGAGAATACACTAAATTTTATTTGTTTTCATCGACTGAAAACCATAAATTGCCGTAATAATAATTATGTTGACTAGACTGCCTAGGCACCAAAGACAGTAAGCATATAATACAAAAGCTTCGATTGCTGTGAGATATATTGAAAATAAAAGACCCCAAATTATCATTATCCACCTGAACTTTGAGAGCTCCTCGGCGTAAAATGCTGTGAATAAGCCAAAATAGTAGCCCATACCCCATATTCCGAGAGGTATACCCAAGAAGAGTGAGTATTTGCTGCTTTGTACGATATCGCAGCCGTTGCTAAGTCCGCAAATAAGTGGGTTATTAGTAAGCTTTGAATAAGCAAGGTAGGCTGATATCAATATGCCTATAGTAGAAAATGTTAAAAGTGTTTTTTTAATCATATTTTTCCCAGTATAGCTATACTACAGAGACCTATCAACCTTTTGAGAGGGGAGAGGTTTTGTCTCTAATTTTGTAAATCATAAAAATGCCAAGAAAAATAAAAATTACAGAAATTATTTGCGAAACATTGAAACCGTAAATTTTCCAGGGACTTATGCGAAGAAAATCCAAAGAAAATCTTATAGACCCATAGCCAATAAAGTATATTGCTGTGACAAGGCCTGACAGCCGTTTCAAACGGTAGTAGTTACTGTTGTAGGTCATGTATAGTATGTAGAACAGGCTGGTATTTAAGACGAATTCATAAAAGAATAAAGGATGATACATGTCGTTAATGCTGTAGTTATCAGGTCTTCGGTGGGGTGGGATATATATGCCCCATGGAAGGTTTGTCGGTAGCCCAAACAATTCTTGATTGAAGTAGTTAGCCCACCTGCCTATTGCTTGTCCAAGCGGGGTTACTACACTAAGCAAATCGAGCCACTGACCCAGGTGTAGTTTGTAAATTTTGCCGGCAATAAAAAGTCCGAAAATGCCACCTACGATTCCCCCATAAATACCCATACCTCCGTGATTAATAAAAAAAATCAGAATTGGTTTACTAAGGTAGTATCGATAATAATCTACAACATGATAAAGGCGGGCGCCTACGAGCCCGAAAATAAGTATTAGCAATGCACTGTTCCAGTAATTTTTGAGATCAATTCTATTTTTTACAGCAAGTGATTCGCCTAAAAGTAGACAAACGATAACAGCTATGGAGATAACGAGTCCATACATTCGTTAGTATATAGAGATGCAGTAAATGAGCACAGCAAAAAGTGCGACTCCGTAGGTGACTACCCCGTGTTTATCTGGAGTTTTCTTTAATGCCCAAAACCACTCTTTAATTTTTCCGTCAAAATAGTAGTCGGTTAGTCTGTATATTGAATTTGCATATGTGGATAGGATAAAAACCTTAACAAAAATACTGCTTGTTGTAGATACTGCAAATACGGTTATCAGTGCCAGTAAAACCTGAAAAAACACCCCGTGCAATGTTTTGTCGTCAACCTCATCCTTATTATGCTCGATGTGCGCGAGCGCATTTTTTAAATCGAAGTGTGTAATATAAGCTCGAAGATGCTTAGAGAAGTCTTTTGTAGGTTCAAGTACGAACGCATATATTATATAGTCCAGGTCGAGTGTAAATGTACCTAGTATTGCTGCTAGAAGTACCGTTAAATATGTTTGCGGAAGTTTAATCAGGCTTAAAGCACTGATAACAATTGTAAGTGTAATGGAGACCAGAAGCTGAACATTGTATATTCGCCAAAATTGTTTCAACATATATACTCTTATAATATGCTACTTACTTTGATTCTTCAACTTTTTCTCTTTTTTCAGTTCGGTTAATTTCCACATGAATAACTTGCCTTTCTCCTTTATTTTATCAGTTTCTAGTGCATGAGCTCTGGCAATTTCAAGAAGTCCTCTGTTTTCGGTTTTTGCAAGTTTGATGTAAAGCGCTCGGTGTTTGTTATCTCCGAGTTCATCTGCGAGTCTGTTTCCGAATGCCTGAAATTCGTATTTATTTCTATGATCTGCGGTAAGTGATTTCTTTTTAATTATTTCTGAAATATCTTGCATATTATTATCTTTGGATGTTGACTATTGCTCTTTAGCTTAGTTTTTGTCAGTGGACTCCAACTCAGTTATATCCATAATGTTTGGCAGTTCTTTGTACTTTTCAGGTGCTTCTACTTGATCATTATGAGGAGGTTCGATTTCTTCAAACTCTTCCGGTGCTTCCAGTTCATCGAGGTCAGCCTGTTCTATTTCTTCTAATACTTCAGGTGCTTCAATTTGTTTTTCATCTGGTTTCTGAATTTCAGGGAGTACTTCCGGAGATTCTATTTGTTTTTCGTCAGCGCTTTGGATCTCCTGAAGTTTTTCCGGGGCTTCTATTTGTTCTTTGCCATACCGTGCAATTTCGGTCATAGATTCTACAACAACATCACTCAGCTCGGGGTATTCTCCCAGCATATCATCTTCAGTTTGTGAATTCTGGTTAGTAATATCTTTATTCATCAAATACAGCAGGCTATTAACTTATTATTTGTCGGACTGGTCTTTTGCAATTTTACCCAGATATGGAAGTTCATAAGTCTCTTTGTTGTATGCTTTCCACATTAAGAAAAGATATACACCGAAAAGAGCCATTGATACAAGCTGTCTGAATACAAATCCCAAAAAGGGAAGCATTGCAGCAAAGGAAGATGCAATTGTGGATACTACAAAAGCTCCTACTCCAAACAAAATAGACTGAAAAGCATGAAACCTTACAAACTTATCTTCTTTTTCTATCAAAAAAAAGAAAATTCCGGTTACTGGCGCTACAATATAGGCCAAAGTTGCCGCAACGTTGCTTTCTAAATTTGTAAATTTTGAAACTTTTGCTTTTTCGTTATTTTCGCTCATAGAAAAATTATACACTAGTGGACTATGTGTTCAATTATTTTAATTCTTAAACCGGATTGGGTTTTATATAACAGGAGACTTAACGCCGCCGTCAATTTTATAGATCTCACCGGTGATGGCATCGTTTTTAGCTATAGCTACAACCAGTTGTGCTACTTCTTCAGCTGTGATGAACCGTTTAATTGTCATTAGTTCTTCGCAATGTTTAAAAGCGTCTTCAGGTGTACCATCCCATGCCGGTGTTATGGTCCAACCCGGCGCAACCGCGTTCACTAGTACTTTATTTCCTAATTTTCTAGCTAGGTTAAAGGTATAGCTGTTTAATGCCGCTTTCGCCGCTGAATAATGAATAAAATCCGTGTCTCCCATTTCAAATAGCCCGTACATTGAAGTGATATTTATTATTTTTCTTTGTGATTTTTGTTTTTCAGTAAACTTTAAAAATTCGTTAGTTGTATACACAGCAGAAAAGAAATTATTTTTAAATTGATAATCCCACAAATTGTAATCTGCAATATCTCCGGGAATAGACTCGCCAGCATTGTTTACTAAAATATCTATAGTGTCGTGCGATTTTTTTATTTCACTAAACATGTTTTCCACAGCCATCTTATCTGAAAGGTCACCTTGATACGCCGAGGCTTGTGTTAAAGCAGCCAATTTTTCTACAACTTTTGCAGCTTTATCTGCGCTTTTTCTATAATTTATGAAAATCATTTTAGCGCCGGCTCTAGCAAATTCCAGAGCTATTGCTTCGCCAATACCGCTTGAGCCGCCGGTTACTAATATTGTTTTATCATTAAATTCCATAAAATTTCCTTAAAAACTAAATACTTATTTTGCAACATAATTCCCTCTTTTTTGCAGAGAATAAAGCTCTTTTATTTCTTCAAGCGTAGTTATTTGACTAGCGCTTTTGTCGGTTCTGAAAAAAAGCAGCCGCGGAAATCTTAAAGCATATCCCGCTGAGTGTGTTTTTGACACTGAAATTTCATCAGCCCCAATTTCTACTACAATTTTTGGTATCAGTACCACATCAGGCTGATATTCCTTAGGTAGCTGCACATTTACCGGTATCTTATCCGTATGATATTTATCTGCCTCTTTTTTAAGAAATTGCCAATCAGCATCTTTCAGCCCTGTGCCGACTTTAGAAACTGTTACAAAAGAATCTGTTTTTTCATCGTAGACACCTATCAAAAATCCGCCGATACCAAATTGCGTGCGGTCGCCTTTACCCTTGTAATATCCCAATACTACGGCATCTATAGAATCCTCTAATAGTTTTTCATCTGCTTTTTTGAGTTTTACCCAAGAATAAGATCGTGCCCCTGCCTGATATGCATCTGTAGGATTTTTAACGATAAGACCTTCTAAGTTCATTTTTTTTGCTTTTTCATAGTAATGTTTTAGCTCAGAAATATCTTTAGTTCTTATGTGCTCTGCAGTTACTATAGTTTCTCCTTGTTCAATAATTGTTGCCAAGATTTTATTTCTTTCTTCCAGCGGTTTGTTTAGTTGGCTTTCGCCATTCAGATAGAGCACGTCAAAAGCAAAATATTTTATTGGAATTTCCTCTGACATCTCCTTTACCGAATGTTTTCTTTTTCTTTGCATTATTTCCTGAAAGGGAAGAAATTCGCCTGTTTCTTTATCTAGTCCTATCGCTTCCCCATCGAGAATTACTGATTCGGCTTTTACTTGTTTTTTCGCAGCTGAAACCAAATCCGGAAATTGATGACTGGAGTCTTCCAAATTTCTCGTAAAGGTTTTAATGAGATAGTTGTTTTGCTCACTTTCAAAAAGACTTGCCTGATTATCTTTTTTTGTAACTTTTTGAGTTTTATCCATGTGCAACTGCACTCTAGTTCCGTCAAATTTAAATTCAAGCCAGCAATCTTTGATTTTCTCGTATGTGTCTTCAATACCTCCATATCTTTGTGCCTTCTGAGGAAGTACAGGAATGCCCGGCATCATAACTACTTTTTTTAATTCTGCTATACCTTTAGCTTTTAATTGCTTTGCTATGTAGCCGATGTCCGGATGTATGAAATAAGCAGCTTCTATTTTCTTTTTTAGAGACTTATCGTTTGCCAGTAAAGATGACAAAGCATCTACAACGGTAAGTTCTGTGAAACCAAGACGTGTTGTACCTAAAATTATACGTGTAATATACTTAGCAGATAAAGTATCCAGTGTGACAAGAAGGTCTGATATACCTCTTATCTTCTTATCTTGGGAGCCAAGGCCTTCGTAATTTGCAATTTGCACTAAATTTTGGTGGACATCTTTTATACTCAGTTTTGTAGCTTTGGAAGTATGTAATTTTTCTACCACATTACCCAGATCGCCTAATTCTTTATATATTGTGGTGACGTCTTTGTTTTGGTAAAGATTTTCAAGAGCTTTTATAAGCAGCCTATCTGCAACATTAAAATTAATGTTTTTAAATTGTGCATCCAGCGAACCGAGAGACATATAAATACCTATATCGGTCTCATCTTTATCGAGCGCATTTATTAGATTTTTTAGAATTTCAGTGATTTCGAGGCGTTTTGTTGTGTCTTCCAGTTTTTGTAGAAATTTAGAAAATTCTGAGATCTGCATTGGTTTATTGTAGCATTTGATTTTTAAGTACGCCTGCTCAAAAAGGGACCTATAGGACGTGAAGGAAGTTTCGTTTTATGTTATAATAGTTACAATTTCACTTAAGGAGAAGCCACATGCCTAATAAAAATAAAAATAAGATTTGTCGCATTTTATTGATTATCAGCGCCTTAGTTGTATCTCTTGCTGGTAGCATTGCCTATATTAGGGGATACGTATCCTTTGCACAGATGCAGATATTAAGTGCACACCCCTATAATCAGTGGACAGCGCTCAAGCTCGGTACCATAGAAATTCATGAATTCTTAAAGCAAGGTCCAGTTGAAGGAGATCTTATTGGGGAGAGGTACGTAATCGATTCTAAAACAAGGCAAATTCTGTATGCAGAGTCTGGTTATTTCTATAGTGACGATCCGTCTGATTGGTACGAATACAGATCCAAACTCGCACTGAATATTGGGAATAGGCTTTTCATTTATACCAAAGCCCGTGGTGTCGAAAAAATCGACCTGAACTACACTTCAAAATACGATCCGAGCCAATATTTTTGGCGAGATGTGTATTCTGTTGCCGAATAGATATTTTTAATAAATCTCCTCCTTATTACATAACCCACAGGAGGAGATTTCACTTTTTCATAAATATGGTTTTGCTATTTCAACTCATACCTAGAAGATTTTGTCTTGCCTAGTTTCACTACAATACCTTCATCCACCAGCTTGCTCAAATCTCTTAATACTGAATCTTCTGATATATCGGGGAACAACTGAGGAAAATTGCTGTTTTGCAACATGCCGTAATCCTGCAAATATTCAATGATCTTTTCCTGACGTTGGGTTAACCTTATGCGTCCTGACACCTTAGCTAGTTTTGTATCTCTTGAATAAAGCTTAACTTTTTCTCCCAAGGTAGCGCATTGTGCCGCTATTCCCTCTGTGAAATATTCGAGCCAAGCTGTGAAATCGCTGTCTTCTCCGATTACTGACAGTAGGTGCTCTTCATATGCTTTTCTTGAAGTCATATAATATTTTTCTACTGTTGTGTACTTATGGAATTTATACCCCTTATTTTCCAGAATAACTTTTACGCAGAGATCTGCTATTACCTCATTGAATTTATCAAAGGGGTATATTGTTTCGAGTTGGGCTTTAACAATACCTGCAACGATAACAGGGTTCGTATCTATGGCATCTATTCCATTTACCCAGTCAATCAAATCATTTATTTCGGCCAGTATGGTTTCTGGTTCTACTTTATTTTCAATTTTGGTTCGTCTATACGTACCTTGATGGGTCACTGCAATAATATTTTTTGATACAAGTGCGTGTAGAAACTTTATATCCTTTTCCTCTATATTGGTATGTGCTGCCAACGTAGGTACGTACCCTATCGATGATTTGAGATTAGCAATTTGCGGTGTGAACACTTTGACCATCCCATCCACATATCTTTTAATAACGTCTTCGTTTGCATGTTCACCGATAGTGTTTATAGATGAGATGATGAATCCTACCAAACTTTCTTTTTCAAGGCGGAATTCAAAGCTTTCAAGTATGGTTGTGTTTTCTGCAAGGGCACGATTGTACTCTATCGCTGCAATATTTTTTAAAGTCAGAGGTGTGATAGTGTATTCCGGAACAAACATGAAATAATTCTTGCATATTTCCCGCAAATTGAATAGTTCTAAAGTTCTATTGTTCTGGATATATAAACGTCTGGTATGTCTCTGACAGACGCAGAAGTTATGACTGTCTGGTTTTCGTTGATGTAAGTTAATATTGCCTCGCGGTGATTTGTGTCCAATTCTGAAAATATGTCGTCTAAAAGGAGTACCGGTTTAACCTGTGTAGAATTTCTGATAAACTCGAATTCGCCCAACTTTATAAGAAAAACCGCAGTACGTTGTTCACCTCGAGAAGCATATTGATCCATCTCTTTATCTTTATAAAAAACTTGAAAATCATCTCTGTGCGGTCCGATCAAAGTTCTTTTTGCAGCAATCTCTTTATCTTGAAAGCTTGCGAGCGCTTTTGAGTCTATAACATTTGGATAGTATTCGATTCTGATGTCTCTGGAATAAGTGGAATATGCGGTTTCCCTTGATTGCAGATAATGGTTTGTATGCGCTGCCCACTCACCCCTTTTGAGTTGCATATATTCTCCGAACTCCATTAGCTTGCCATTCCAGAAAGGTAACTGGTTATGTCCATTACCTGTTTCTCTTATTGATTCCAGAAGCTTATTTCTTCTGGCAATTGCTTTTTGATAATCCAAACTGGTTTTTCTGTATTTGGAATCAACCTGATATAAAACATCATCCATATACTTTCTTCTTATTGATGGAGAATCAGTAATGAGTCGTATATCTTCGGGAGCAAACAGTACGCTTTTAAAAAAATGCGAGAAATTTGTCAATGACTTAGAGACATGATTTATAGTTACTTTTTTCTGCGAAGTATTTGGCGATTTATCCGTTTTTATAATTTGAATGCTTAAATCATTGGTTGTTTTGTCGCTTGTGTCTTCAATCAAAGCTGACACTTTTGTGAACTCACTTTTATAGTTAATGAGATCTCTGTCGTACTTTGCTCTAAACGATTTTGTGGATGAGACGAGATGGATTGCTTCTAGTATATTTGTTTTACCTGTGCCGTTTTCTCCCACAATAAGGTTTATTTTAGAACTCAGTTCAATTTCCTTTAGTTTATGATTTCTATAATTTTTTAAGGTTATTTTTTTAATAATCATATTGCATGGTGATT
>CAZPYT010000014.1:0-8502 GCA_964590955.1 uncultured Candidatus Saccharibacteria bacterium
TCAGATCATCCCATACTTTATTTGCAAGTTCGATACCGTTTCTCAATGCATTTTGCATTTTTTCGTTTTCTTGTACACCGGCAGTGTGAATTTCTGATATGTGTGTTTTGTTTATAGACCATGATATTAAATCCGCAAAAGCTTCTTCCGGTTTTTTACTATCCGAATAATTAAAATATCTCGTTTCAGCAAATTCACTTATTTCGGGATTTATTTCTATAAACTGTTGTATTTTTAATATTGATTGTAAACATTCTTTTATTGCATCATCTGCATCAGAGTTTTCTGGATTTAGATTTTTAAGCGATTTTGGATTAAATTCACCTTCTTTATCAAGTGAAAAGGTTGCAGGTATAAAATGAGCTATTTCATGCCAAAAGACCTCATTTTTAAATTTTGCCGGTATTTCAGTGCTATTTATAAATTCTTCATTGAGGGATAGCTCTGTGTAATATCTTGCAGCCCTATCCGTGGTTTCTGTTGCATCTATATGTGTAATATTTATTATTTGTGGAATGTTGGAAAGTTTAATATATATTGACTCTCTGTTTGTTTCTTCTAAATCGTGGATTTCATGAAATTCTACTGGCTCTAATTCAGTTGTTTTTAGCATAGTGTGATTGTACCATCTCGTACAAATCTGTTCCCTAGAGAACAGAGTAAAATGGTTTTGTAATATACAATTGTCCCTAAATCTATCTTTGGAGGTAACTATGAACTGGTTAACGGGCAGTCTCAATTTGAATGAAATTTTACACATGAAAGGCTGGGAGGTAATGTTTTTTGTTATACCCAAGCATTTGAAAGAAAAATACAAGTATGTGGGTAAAGTGGAAAAAGTTATTCTTGAAGCCGACACGTTTAAAATCACCTTTTCCAAGTTGAAGTTTGGTGCTGAAAAGGATGCTATTGGTGACTTGAAAAATGCATATCGTCCTCCTTCATTTGAGGTACGCATCCATAAGCGCAATGTCGTTGCTAAAATGCGCTCAGGCAATGGGTATGATGCACCTTTGGGTGATTTCATTTCGATCACTGACAAGTCTTTGTGCAACATGGTGGAATTCGAAAGGTTGCTCTAAGAATTGGCTACCTAATCAACATTTCAAAGCAGCCTTTGGTTTACTTGAAAGAATAAAAATGCAAAAACCACTGAATAGTACTATCTGCTCGGTGGTTTTTTTGTTCTGTAGGGAACAGATTTTATTAAGACCTATAGGTATAGTGCGTGTAAATGTGTTCATAAAACAGTACAAAAAGGAGAATGATATGAAAGCAACATTAAAAAATGTACAACAACTGGCACAGAAAGAGGCAATTTTGGTATTTACCGGGCAAATTCGAAGGGGAAATGCTGCGTTTTCTGAGGTAAAAACTGCCATCGCTACTGTATTATCAGTGGGTATTCTCAACGCGAAGCAGTTGAGTGTGACGTTCACAAATGTTCGTCTTGGAGAAGACGGTACCCCCATTTCAACCTAGGCGACTTACGGCGGTACATATACAGCGATCTTTCCGATGACCTACGAGATTACACTTTGCAAAGGATCGGAATTAAGAGTCGATCGCCCGGAACAAGATTACTATAAAGTAAACGCTGCGGCATGCATTTCGCTCAAAATGAAGTAAGAAACCTGAAAGACCTATAAAACGATTGGAGGAAAAATGTCAGTAAATATGAAAGCAGTAAAGAATGATCTGCAGGGGAAAGATATTGTGTTCAAAGGGGTGGTTACAGGTGGCCCGGCCATTGGTGCACTTCTTCATCTGAGTGAACCGCAAGCTGTGTATGGGACAGTGCTTTACGTGGCGCGCGATGACGAAAAAGTTGTTTTGATTCTTACCAATGTTCGGATGGGCAAAGAGGAACGGAATATTCAGTCGTGGAAGCGCTACAACGGTCAATACACAGCTACTTTCGACAATGGCGCTGCAGTTGATCTCAAGCAGGGAGACGCAAGCACTCTGAACCGACCAGCGGGTGAATTTTACGAAGTCGGGTCAAGCACAGCCACTATGTGGAGAAGCTAAGTAAGGTATTACAAAAGGCACACAGGTTATTCAGCAATAACGAAAACCAGTGTGCCTTTTCATTTCTATATATGCTACAATCAAGTCTGCTATGACAAACTCAGAATTAAAAAACAGACTGCAAAAATCTCTTGATTTTTTAGTTTCGGAATTAACTCAAATTAGAACCGGCAGAGCAAACCCTTCGTTATTAGAAGACATAACTGTTGAGGCTTATGGAGCTAAAATGACATTAAAAGAACTCGGTTCTATTACTTTAGCCGATGCACATACGATTTTGGTGGCGCCATGGGATAAAAATTTGCTGTCTGTGATCTCTAAAGCTATTACTGAAAGCGAACATAAGCTTAATCCTGCCACTGTAGGTAGTAATTTACGTGTGCCAATTCCGCCATTGACTGAAGAACGCAGAAAAGAGCTGGTGAAGCTCGTAAATGCAAAGACTGAAGAATCCAAACAGTCTATGCGTAATATCCGCCAGGAAGCTATGAAAGATGTAGATAAAGAATTTGAGGCAAAGACAATTAGTGAGGATGAGAAATTTTCTATGCGGGATGATATTGAGGAAGTTGTAAAATCTTTTGTTGAGCAGGCTGAAGAGCAAAGTGCGAAAAAAAGTAAGGAACTGCTCACTGTTTAGTAATATATGACTCTATTGATTTTTTTATTAATACTGTCCGTACTCGTACTTATTCATGAATTCGGGCATTTTATTGTAGCCAAGAAAAATGGTGTATTTGTTGAAGAATTTGGGTGGGGGATTCCGCCACGAGTGTGGGGTAAGAAGATTGGCGAAACGATCTATTCTATAAACTTATTACCTTTTGGCGGATTTGTTAAATTGCGCGGTGAGGATGTAGACGGGGATGTATCAGCTGCTAAATCTGATCCCAGAAATTATATGAGCAAAACTCCCTTTGTACGAGGTCTTATTTTAACCGCAGGTGTAATTATGAATATCGTGCTTGCTGTAGTTTTATATTTCGTATTGTTTTTTATCACCGGTTTTAAAAGCATGAATATTCCGGTGTTTTTTGATTATCACTTTAGATTTGGAGATGTAATGTCTACAAACACTGTTGTCTCAGGTTTTATTCAGAATTCTAATGCAGAAAAGGCAGGAATTACATTGGGTGAGGCCATTTTAACAATTGATGATGTGCCGGTTAAAAATCTTGAGGAAATTAGAACAGTCGTACAACCAAAGCCTAATGAAATTGTAACATTGCGAGTGCGGGATCTCAGAAAACACGATGATACTGTCGGTAAGGAGTATAGTTTTATGACTACTTCAAATGATGAGGGAAAGGGAGTACTGGGTGTTTACATAGCTGAGTCTGCATCCATTTATTATCCTAATAAGCTTCTGGCACCTTTTCAGCATTCATATAATATGCTTGCTTATACAATGTATACATTTGGTCAGTTTATAGATATTGCTTTTGAAAGTAAAAGCGTTGAACCTGTAAGTTCAGGGGTATCCGGTCCTGTGGGTATCTATTCGGTTGTTGAGGCTATTCTAGGATACGGTGGTATTGACGCTCTCTTAGGATTAATCGATTTTGCTGCTTTACTTTCCCTTAGTTTAGCTTTTATGAATTTGTTGCCGTTGCCTGCATTAGATGGCGGTAGGTTTATTTTTGTTTTATATGAAGGCTTAGTTGGTAAACCTATCAATCAAAAATATGAGACCTGGTTGCATAAATGGGGCATGCTATTTTTACTGACTTTATTGGTATTAGTTACAATTAAGGATGTACGTCAATTAATAACTTTTTAATTTTTCCTTTAGATGTGCTTTTAAAAATGATAGGTTATTTTGGCGTAATTTAGCAGTAATTCTACTATTAGTGATTTGCCAAAAATTGCTATAAAATATATACTCTACGTTGTTCGAATTAAGTAATTTTTAATTTATTAATGGAGGTGCTTTAACACTGCCTTTTTTGGGCATAAGAACGGGTAATAGTCAATAAAATAGTTTGTGACTTTTTTCTGTTTTTGGAAAATCTAATAGTTATGACTAAAGTAAAAGTTAGAAAAGGTGAGTCTCTTGAACAGGCTTTGAGGAGATTTAATCGTGATGTACACAAGGCGAGAATTTTGCAGGAGGTACGTGATCGCGAGCGTTATACAAAACCAAGCGAAGTTAGAAGGCAAAAGAAAAAGCTTTTAGCCAACAAAATTTACTTGGAAAATAAACGAAGACGAAAATGATAGTAGATCAACTTAAAGTTCAATTAAAAGAAGCAATGATAGCACGCGATAGTGTGAGAGTTTCTGTTATTCGCTTTTTGAATGCAGCAATTACTAATAAAGAAATTGAACTGAGATCACAGGGTATTGAACTGATAGATAAACACGTTGTTAAAGTAATAGAAAAGCAAATCAAACAACGTAAAGATTCAATAGAAAACTACAAAAGCGGTAATAGACAGGATCTTGTTGATAAAGAAAATGCTGAACTAGTAATTTTAGAAGAGTTACTAAGCAAGTATTCCTCTGAAGCAGTAATTGATGCAAGATAACTCTTTTCTTAAAAAATATAAAGATATTCGTGTATCTGTAAAAATCTCAAGTAATGACGAAATAAGGCGTTTAAATAAGGAATACCTGAAGAGGGACTATACTACTGATGTATTATCATTTTATATGGGTGAAGTAATAGAAGATGGCCGTGCATTTTATCTGGGTGACATCATAGTAAATGTTGATCAGGCTGAGAAGCAGTCTTCTGAGTATGGAAATACCCTTGAACATGAAATTGCAGATTTAGTCGAACATGGCGTGCTGCACTTACTGGGTGTTCATCACGATGATGACGATGAGCATTCAGTTCACGGAGTAGAGACAAAATGAGAAAATTGATTGTCGGTTTAGGAAATCCTGATAAAAAATACGCTCAAACAAGGCATAATCTTGGTTTTTTAATGGCGGATCTCTTAGCAGGAAAAGATACAATTTGGACTGAGAATAAGAAATTCAATTGCTTACTGGCTGAAGATGCTGATTTACTATATATAAAACCACTTACATATATGAATAATTCCGGCGATTGTGTATCCAAAGTAGTTCAATTCTATAAAATTCCGCTAATCAAAATGTGTGTTATTCATGATGATAAAGATATTGAGTTTCCGGATTATAAGTTTCAATATGCCCGAAATGCAGCCGGGCATCATGGTGTAGAAGACATTATTCAAAAAGTAGGCTCAAATGAGTTTTGGCGAGTTAGAATTGGTTTGGAAAAAGCTAAGGATGAGTCAATTGACACTAAGAATTGGGTTTTATCGCCTTTAAGTGCTCAAGAACTACACAACCTTGGCAAAATAATGACTGATGTATGGAATGACATTGACACAATTTAACTACTCCCGTTATTACAATAAAATTTGCAATATTGTCGAATTATAATTGGTGGAAAATTAATAACATTGATTCTATACTTCTCTAAGTATGTACTATACAAAATATCGTCCGCAAAAATTTAATGAGGTAGCTAAGCCCAATGATGTGGCTCAGGCTCTGTCGACACAATTAAAATCAGGTAAGACGGCTCATGCGTATTTGTTTGTGGGTTCACGCGGTACAGGTAAGACAACTATGGCAAGATTGCTGGCTAAGGCTCTGAATTGCAAAAAACTGGATGAAGACGGAGATCCTTGCAATGAGTGTACCTCATGCTTGGCAATTCAGACAGGGTCATTTATGGACTTGATTGAAATTGATGCAGCCAGCAATAGGGGAATAGATGACATCAGAGAACTGAAAGAGAAAATTAAACTGGTTCCGGGTAAGGGAAATACAAAGGTTTATATAGTCGATGAAGTTCATATGCTTACCACCGAGGCTTTTAATGCACTGCTCAAAACGTTGGAAGAACCCCCTGCAAGAATAGTATTTATACTATGCACAACGGAATATCATAAAGTTCCGGAGACTATACGATCACGATGCCAGGTTTTCAAGTTTAAAAAAGCTACAATATCTCAATTAACTGAAAAATTAAAGAAAATCATTAAAACGGAAAAAGTAGATTTAGACGAGCAATCTATTAAACGAATTGCCAGTGCGGCACAAGGCGGCTACCGTGATGCAGAAACTCTATTACAGCAAGTTGTTGAGGGCGAAATTCCTGTTGAGGCACTTATAAGTCTTGGTTCTCAGGAGTCGCATGCGATTTTTACAGATTTTCTTATTGCCAAAGATTCGTCAGAGGCTTTGCATTTTGTATCGAAATTGAATGACGACGGCATTGATTTGTATGTTTGGATAGGCGAATTGCTCAATTATTTGCGTGATCTTCTTTTTATAAAAACAAAAATATTTTCCGGAGATGGTTTATCTATTGATGAAAATATTTTAAAAACAATGAATTCTCAAGCAGAGACATTAAGTTTCGGAGTTTTGTCAGAAATAATGGAGATTATGATAACAGCACAAAATAAGGTAAAGGACACATTTATTGTGCAATTGCCGCTTGAATTGGCAATAGTTAAAATATGCAATGGCTCGGAAGATGAGCAAACTAAAAGAACACATGTAATAAAACCATACCCGGGGAAAAACTTAGAAAGTTCGCAAGAAGAAAAAACATTAATAGAGGCGGCTAAAACCGAGATTAAAAAAGAAAAAGCTGATATAGAATCGACTGCTAAGATAGAACAGGTAGTCGATGAATCTGCAGCAATCAATGGTATTGATGAAAAAATAATCGTAAGTCATGACGTAGTTATCAGCAAATGGTCTACAATAATTAAAGAGGTATCAACTGTGAATAATTCAATATCTGCCTTACTAAGAGCCTCAAAATTAACTTCTGTAGAGGGAAATAAAATCATTTTGGAAGTACCTTATGATTTCCACAAAGAACGACTACACAACGAAAAGAATAGAAGAATTGTAGAAACAACAATTGAAAGCGTATTGGAACAAAGATTGATTATCAGTTGTGTTGTTAAGAAAACACCAAAAGTAAAGAAATCAGAGAAAAAAACAGGCCAGCTAACTGATTTTAATTTGGTTTCACCCGGGGCTGCAAAGATCGAGTTGTCAGAAGATTTACTAGATGTTTTTGACGGTTCGCTCCCTCAAATGGGCTAAAGTTATGCTAGAATTTTACGGTGAAAGTTCCTAAATCTATTACAAAATTAATTGAATCTTTTCAAAGTTTACCGGGCATTGGACCAAAATCTGCGCAGAGGCTGACTTTTCATTTGCTGCATTTTCCGCAGGATCATCTGGAAAGATTTGCTTCGGCATTAACCGATTTAAAAGCCGGTACGACCTTGTGTACAGTATGTAAGAATGTGGGTGAGTATGAGTTGTGTGCGGTTTGTAATGACCCGCTCAGAAACAGACTACAGATTATGGTGTTGTCTCATGCAATGGATGCCTTTGCTGTGGAACGCACTGGTTATAAAGGCACATACCATATTTTGCACGGTGTGATAGACCCCCTAAACGGTATAGGTCCGGAAGAGCTTTTTATAAGTGATTTAATAAAAAGATTGGGAGTTTTACTTGATGATACGTCGGAATCTGTGGAATTGATACTAGCTACAAGTACAAGTATGGAGGGGGAGTCTACGGCAATGTATATTGCGCATACTCTAAAAGATGCAGGTTTTGATACTGATCGTATAAAACTGACAAGAATAGCGCGTGGTCTTCCTGTGGGTGGGGATATTGAATATGCGGATGAAATTACTTTAGGTAGAGCAATAGCCGGACGTGTAAGTTTTAGCGAGTAATAGTGTTTCGGAATTCCTTTACTTAACAAATAAAAATGGTTAAAATACTAATATGCCTTTGACTATTTATAATTCACTCACAAGAAAAGATGAAGAATTTAAACCCATAAATGAATCAGAAGTTTTAATGTACACCTGCGGACCTACTGTTTATAATTTCCAGCATATTGGTAATTTCAGAACGTTTTTTTTGAGCGATATGCTCATTCGTACGCTTAAGTTCAATGGCTATAAAGTCAAACATGTCATGAATTTGACGGATCTGGGTCACTTAACCGATGATGCGGATGAGGGCGAAGATAAACTGGAAATGGCTGCAGAAAAAGAGGGGAAGAGTGCAAAAGAAATTGCTGACTTTTATATAAAATCATTTCAGCACGATTATACTGAATTGAATTTGTTGAGACCTGCAAAATTTACCAGAGCTACGGATTACATAAGAGAGCAAATTGATCTTATTCAGACACTGGAAAGAAAAGGATATACATACACTACACAGGATGGCGTCTACTTTGATACTTCCAGATTTAAAGATTACGGAAAAATGTCAGGTCTAACCGCAGAAAATGTTCAAGAAGGTGCCCGTGTAGAATCTACCGTTGAAAGAAAAAACCCTACAGATTTTGCATTGTGGAAGTTTTCCCCAATAGATAGAAAAAGGTGGCAGGAATATGATTCTCCATGGGGAATGGGTTTTCCCGGTTGGCATATTGAATGT
>CAZPYT010000014.1:8512-12070 GCA_964590955.1 uncultured Candidatus Saccharibacteria bacterium
AAAGATGAAGAAGGACATGCTTGAAACAGTTGCTAAAGAGCTTGGCGAAAGTATTGATCTTCATATTGGCGGTGAGGATCACAAAATGATTCACCATCCTAACGAAATTGCTCAAAGCGAATGTGCTACGGACAAAAAATTTGCTAATTATTGGATTCACGGTACCCATTTGCAGGTCGATGGCGGAAAGATGGCTAAGAGTTTAGGCAATTTTTATACGGTATCAGATGTAAAAGCTAAAGGATTTAGTTCAATGGATATGCGCTTTTTCTATATGACTGCGCATTACAGATCTCCGCTTAATTTTACTTGGGAGTCAATTCAAAGTTCTCACAACTCGTTGAAGAAATTATATGATCTTGTTTCAGGATATAAAGAGACCAGCGACGCTGAAGTAGATAATAATTTTATAACAAAATTTCAAAGCGCAATGAATCTCGATTTGAATGTACCTAAAGCACTGGCTGTAGTATGGGAAGTGTTAAAAAGCGATATAGATGAAGCTTCGAAAGTGCTGACTTTATTGAAAATGGATGATGTACTGGGTTTAAGAATCGAAGACCATATTGGCTATCAAATTCCTGAAAAAGTTCAAAATTTAGCAAAAATTAGGTGGGAATACAAGCGACAGGGTATTTGGGATAAAGCTGATTTGATGAGACGGGAAATTAACGAAATGGGTTATACAGTCGAAGACACGGGAGACAGTTATAAGATTAAGCGTAAAATTTAATTAACGTTTTTCCAAATTACTTGATGTTTTCCAAATAAATCTCTTAGTTGAATTAGATATTTTGGTTCATAGGTGAAGCTGTCAGAAGGATATTTTTGATTGTTAGTACCCTGCAAAGTGCGCTGGAAATCAAACTTGTTTGCTTTGTAAATCCCATTAAATTCAACTGTTCCTGTGGCTTCGCCCTCACTGATATTGTAGGCGGTAGATATGGTTCCGTCGGCAAAAAGGCCTATTCCAACTGTAGTTACTTTTTTGTCTATGTTTATATTACCGCTGACTATAAATAATGCGGTTGACGATTCGTCTACCTCAACATTGTCGCTAATCAGTAAATTTCCATCAACAAAGACAATTTGGTTAAATGTTGATGAGCTGTAATTGTTGGGAATAGATTGATTGTCAATTTCATAGTCGCCATTAATTAAATAAATATCTGATGCGGCCACTAAATCTCCTGAGATAACAGTAGGGCTGCCTGCATTGGCTAAATATGCATCATATGCTCTTGGAAGTGGCTTAATTGCAAACCGGACTACCCAGTTTCTAATAGTAGTAAAAAAGTCCAAAATATTAGAACCCAATTCTATAAGACTATCCGTGTTGTGCTCTTCTGACTCTGCAATCATATCGATATTTTGGTTTGCGCGGACGATGCCTTCTCCTCTGAACTTAATCCATGGCCCGTTTATGCAAAAATCCTTGGAGCTAAAATTTCCGGCCATATCTTCTGCATAAAAGCGTACGCTTTTGCACACTTTCCAATCACTATTACAGAAATCAGTTCGCTGTGTGACTAATGTTGAGTCTTTTGTGCCATCCACGGCGGGAGCTGTCAATAACTCCAGCCATTCGTCTTCAATCCAGGGGGTGTTACAGTGTAAAAGTTCTACAAAATGCCCAAATTCTGTTTCAGTGTCTACTTTGTACATATATTTGTCGCTGTTAGTGGACAGGCCGGACATCATATCTTTTACATTTGTATAAACGTACACCTCGTGTTCTGCACCTCCTACAGATCTTATTGCGCCGGAGTTATACCAGTTTCCGGGAGGAGTTTGATCCAGTTTGAAAGTACTGCAATTATTTGCCGGACAAGAATAGGTTTCGGTGTTATTGGCATTATCCACGCTGTAATATTCAACAGTGTGGGAACTGCTATCGGTAGATACAGTGAAATTCACATTCGCCGAAGTGATGGATTCATCAATGTTAACTGCATCTGCCCATAAAACCCCTGATGTATCCAGACCCAAATCCATATAAACGCCTATCGAGTTAGCGTCATTCACAACAAAGTTTGCTGATAACTTTGTCCAGTCTTGAGTACCGGTTATTGAATTGCTTTGTGTGAGGTAAATATATGTCAGATTGCCTGAGCCGTCTTGAGAAACCGAATATATCTTAAAGTTAGCGTTACCTGTTATATTTTGTGATTTAACCCATACCGATGCGGACATGTTATCAAAGGGGTTGGCAACAGCAAAATCAGTTTTATTATTAATGCCGTGCCATGGTCCGAGGGCTGCATCTATTTTTGCAGAGGAGTTAGCAAACCCGGTGTAATACTCTCCTGTATCTCTGGAATGAACCGCATTACCGTCAATAATTGTTGCTTCCCAGCTTTCAATGCTGGTGGATGTGGAACCCGGGTTTTCGAATGACGGATTTGGTGCAAGATTTAGTGACCCGGAGAATGTTGTTTTTTGCCAAGGGCCTCCGTCGATTCTGTAATTGATCTCCTTTACACCGCTTTCGACGTCGGTGGCGTTTAGGTCAAATTCAACCGGGGTAACATACCAATTGTTATTTCCATCAGGAGAATTAGGTGTTTGTGTGTGGTTGGTCACCGGAGCTGTCGTGTCTGCATGTACACTAATTATTAGCGCAGAAATGCCATACACAAAAAGTGATAAATATTTTGAAGTGTTTAGAGACTTGGGCATTATTTTAATAATAACAAAAGCGTAGAGATATTAAAAATATGTTATCGTTGCAATAACTATAATGGGAATAAGCTCTTTGTATATGGTAAAATTTTCGAGTGAAATCTCGGTATAAAATATTACTGTTTTTGATTGTAATTACTTTACTAAGTGATGCTTTTTTAACCTATCAAAATTTTAAAAAAATCTCAGGATCAGTACGTGTTTTTGATGATAAAGACAACTTGATTTATGAAAGTATTAACGGTTTAGAGGGATATCAAATTCCTGTAGATTTATCGCAGCTGCAATCCTATACGCTTGATGCAATACTATCCGCAGAAGACCGACGTTTTTATAAACATCCCGGTGTGGACTTGTTATCAATTTTTCGTGCGTTGAGATCGAATTTGCAGCAAAAAACAATAGTTTCCGGAGGAAGTACAATCACTCAACAGGTAGTTAAAAATAATCTGATGTTTCAAATTCCCAACAACTACATAAGAAAAGTCAGAGAAATAAACTCAGCGTTTTTTTTAGATCTGTTTGTTAGCAAAAATAAAATTATAGAAAAGTATTTGAGTAATGCATATTTTGGAAATAATTCATACGGAATAGAATCAGCCGCTCGTACATATTTCAGTAAGCCTGCCTCGCAACTTACACTGGGTGAGAGTGCCGTTTTGGCCGGAAGTATAAAATATCCCACAGTACTAAATCCTCAAAGCGGTGACTTAGCTCTAGCCAGACGAAATGAGGTATTACTTCAAATGAAGGAAAATGGTTATATTGATGAGGAAACGTATCAAAATGAGATTTCATTTCCGCTTGGTATAAATATGCAGACTAGAACTAACGAGTTTATGCATTTTGTTGAATTTTCTATGCAAGAGGCTCTTG
>CAZPYT010000014.1:12080-20312 GCA_964590955.1 uncultured Candidatus Saccharibacteria bacterium
ATTTTGAATTTTGATGAGCTTAGTGATCTACAAGGGTTTGAGATTCACACAACACTAAATAAATCAATCGCGGATGTAGCACTATCCACTTCAAAAAAACAAGTCGAATTGTTAGAAGATAAGCATAAACTAACAAATGCTGCTGTAGTAGTTTTATCTCCTAATGATTCAGCAATTTTAGCGATGATAGGAAGTGTTGACTATTTTGATAAAAGAATAGACGGCGCTGTGAATGTAGCTACAAGTTTAAGACAGCCTGGATCGGCTATAAAGCCCTTTACATATGGCGAAGCTTTTTTTGAAGAAAAATTAAAGCCGAACGATATCATACTCGACGAGAAAACAACTTTTATTGATAAAAGCGGAAATAGTTTTATTCCATATAATTACAACGGAAAATTTAACGGACCTGTTACTGCAAGAGTAGCCCTTGCCAGCTCACTAAATCTACCGGCTGTAAAAGTTCTGGATCTTATCGGGGTAGAGAGCATGATTAAAGCCGCTCAAAAAGCCGGTATAAAAACTCTTGATAATCCTGATAAGTACGATTTGAGCGTAACTTTAGGCGGAGGCGAAGTAACATTGTTGGATTTAACTAATGCCTATAATTCTTTAGCTAGAAATGGCGCATATAAAAAAGTTTATTCCGTTTCAAAAATTGTAAATGCGAAAGGGGTTGTTGTGTACGAGCATCAAAGTGTAAGTTCAGATCCTATATGGGGAGAAAAATCAGAAGCTGTGTCCGAAGTTGTTACTGATATTCTTTCAAGTCCGGAAGATAAAGTATTAGGTTTTGGCAGGGACAATGTGCTTGTTTTACCTTTTAAAGCTGCTGCGAAGACAGGTACAACGACTGACTGGCATGATAACTGGACTTTCGGTTATACATCTGATTTTACGGTTGGTGTTTGGGTAGGAAATGCAGACAACAGACCTATGTATGCAATCACAGGTGTAACCGGTGCGGGCCCAATATGGCGGGAAATTATGGAGTATTGTTATTCAGTTCTTACCTACACTGAGTTACCTCAAGAAAAGAAGGCAGTTATTATCGAAGACGAGAAGCTTCCTGCTACAAAATCAGAAAAAAAGCTTGCAATCACAAATCCGGCAGAAAAAAGTGAGTATTACCTGAATCCCTCTCAATTAAAGTTTGAAAAAATTTTATTTGAAGTATCTTTTACTGCTGATGTGGATTATGTAGAATATATAGTGGATGGAAATAAAATATCCACAGCAACTAAGAAAGATAGCTTTCGATACAATTGGCAGCCCAAAACAGGTTCTCATGAAGTTACTGCAATTTTCAAAGATCACACCGGCAGAATGTTGGCAGAAGATAAAATATCCTTTCAAGTATTTTAAGGAAAATCCCAGAAAGCTTGTTTTTATAGTTGCTTTTTTAGTAGTTTTACGCGCCGAGTTTGCAGTTTACAGGTATGTTAATGATGTGTTGCTTCGTGCCCCAGAAGTTATAGGAACCCTACCCTATTCGAATGATGTTGAAGTGCCTTTAGACGGCACAATTTCGATTTCATTTTCAAAAAGTATGAACAAGGCGAGTGTGGAAAAAGCACTTACTATCACACCAAAAATGGACGGATCAATAAACTGGTCAGGTAATACTTTAACTTTTACGCCATCAAAACCTTTTGATAGAAATACATACGTTGGGGTAAATATAAAAGGGAAAGCAAGATCTGTTTTGGGTTTGAAATTGGAAAAAGAACTTCATGTAAACTTTAAAACACTCTCAAATCCTGAAATTGCTTTTGCTGCGCCAACAGGATCAATAACTGAACCTGTAGAAAATATTGTACTGATTTTTAATAAGTCCGTAAAAATACCGGAAGGCTCAATACTTAAAATTGAACCCCCCGTTACTGGAGAAGAGAAGTGGGTTGGTAGTACGGCCTACGTTGTTAAACCTGACAATCTAAAAACAGGTGAGAGGTATAAGGTTACTTTGACTTCTGAAATAGAGTCTTTGGATGGAGGAGTGATGTCTTCCTTATATAATTTTGAATTCGTTAATAATGCACCTGCAGTATTGAATATAGAAGCATCAGGAAAAGGGTATATTCAAAATACAGATTCTGATCCACGCGGACCAATATCAGTATATTTTTCACAGTTTGTGGATCAAACATCCGTATTAGAAAATTTAAAATTAATTGGTCCCGGCGGAGAATCAATTCCTTATAGAGTTACAGTTAGAAATCGCACGGCTAAAGATTATTCTGATTACTATTATCAGGAGTGGCAAGAAAAGTGGCAGCAAAAATATGATCTATATCCGCTGCAAACCTTGATGCCTTCTAGTATATACACTGTTGATGCTGCTCCGGGGATACAGAGCGCTGTTGGGTCTGCTGTAACAGAAAATGGATATACTCTAAACTTTACAACTGCAGGTTTGCCGGGGTATCTTGGTTCAAATATTGCTTCCGGTTCTCAAGATGTACGTGATCCCAGCCGCCTTGAGCTTAGATTTAATACTTTGATGGATGCAGAAGACGCGGCTCGAAAAGCGGTTATAACAAAAAACGGCAATGCAGTATCCGAAGATATGTTTGTTTATGCGTCTTCTTATAACAAAACCCTGAATTTTAATAGATACTTAGAAAGATCGTCTTCATATTCATTTTTTATCCCTGCTAATACACTTGATGTTTACGGCAGACCGCTAGGTCAGGATATCCGTATAGCTTTTACCACTGCCGAGATTGAGCCTAATATAACACTTTATCCATACAGCAGCACAATAGCAACATTTTCAAGCTCTTTGGATACAAGATTTATTACTAGGGTGGTAAATGTACCGGAAATAGAATATAAACTATATGCTTTGTCTAAAGACGAATTTATGAATATGTATGAAACCAGCACGAGTTCGTGGTATCTATTTACTCAAAAGTTTTTGGAAACACATAATACAAGACTAGTGAAAAGATTGATCAATCGCCCGGAATTAGAGCAGAATGTTGTTACCGACATACTGTTTAATGTTAACAGGGATATGGATTTGGATTTGTCCCCGGGATTATATTTTTTAGATATAAGTTATGGTGCTACACAGGATTATGTTGGTCAGACTCACGACAGCATACTCTTTGTTGTAGGGGATGCGGCTCTTACACAAAAAATAACTTCTTCACAAACGATGACTTGGGCAGCGAGTCTTTCTACTGCAACGGCGCTTTCAAATTATGACATTTCTACCTACAAATTACAGCGCAGAGATACTTATCAAGGTACAGCGCAAAGAAACCCTATTTTTTCAGGTAAAACCAACCAGGATGGTGTTTATATGTCTGAAAACGCAACTGATAAAGATTATTCAAACACTTTTGTCACATTCGCAGAAAAAGAAGGTGATATAGGAATTTTAATGGATAACTGGGATTCAGGTATATCACCATATATGTTTGATGGTGTATATACCGGTTACAGATATAGAGGTTCAGGCAATAGCAATGTAAAAGGTTTTATAATGTCGGACAGACGTCTATATCGCCCTGGTCAGTCAGTCTACTATACAGCGTTTGTCAGAAAAAATAATATTTATGAATTTCCTAAAGAAGTTAACAGCGGAAAAGTTGAAGTAAGAGTTCAAAGCTACTATGGGAGTGATGATATATACGATAATACATTTGAGGTTGGTCCCGACAAGATGTATTCCGGAGAATTCGTACTTCCCGAAGGATTAGAGCTCGGTTATTATAATTTACAGCTTATTTACGAGAATCAAGTAATATATAATGCATCGTTTGATGTCCAGGAGTATGTCCGCCCGGATTTTGAGGTCGTTACAGAAGCTCCAAAAGGCGTAGTTAGCAGGGGAGACGCAATATCGATAAACACGCTGGCTCGTTATTTTTATGGTGCCCCCCTGGTAAATGCAGATTTAGATTATCGTTTGTATCAGCGCGACTACATCTTTAATTCTTCAAAATATAGTGATTATGCATTTTATTCCGGAAGAAAGTATTACGGCGACGACTATGATTGGTCCGGCTTTTCAGAAACCGAAATAGCATCAGGCGAGGGTTATACGAATACATCAGGTGTATTTAAGTATAGTCCCCAAACAATTACAGATGAAGGAGTCAGCGAGATATATACATTCGAAACAGAAGTAACAGGGGAGAACGGACGTAGATTTTCAGGATCAGATGAGTACATAGTTCATATGGCAGATTATTACACCGGGATAAAGTCAGATTCTTATTTGGGGGAAGTATCGAAAGATTCAAAGTTTGATCTTGTGGTTATTGATCCTCTTGATAACCCGGTAGAAGATAAAAAAATTAATATCAATGTTTATTTAAGAAAATACTACAGAGTAAAGCAAAAAGACAATTCAGAAGGCTATATGTATAAAACCACCTATGAAGATACGCTGGTTGAAAATGATGATGTAAAGACAGATAGCAAAGGCAAGGCACAGTTCACATTTATTCCAAAAAATGCAGGACATTATATTATTGAAGCCCAGAGTCGTGATAAAGATGGAAATCTATCTACTGCAGATGTATTTCATTACGTTTCAGGAAAAGAAGCAGGTTACTGGAGACAAGAAAATCATGACCGCATAGAGCTTGTTACAGACAAAAGCGAATACTCACCGGATGATACTGTTAACCTGATACCTATTTCCACTTTAGAAAAAGCTGTAGGATTGTTAACGATTGAAGCTGAAGGAGTTTTAGATTATAAGCTCATTAAACAAGACAACAGTGGTCAGGCACAGGATTTTAAGGTTAACTACAGATATGTTCCGAATGTGTTTGTTTCACTGATGCTCGTCAGTCCCGGTCAAGATGTGTTTAATCCACCGCAGTTTAAAATGGGCTTAAAAAATATAAAAGTGGATGCTTCAAAAAACTTGCTTTCAGTAGATTTTTCTACAGACAAACAAAATTACTCGCCGAAAGAAGAGGGAAAAGTACGAGTTTTGGTAAAAGATAAAAGTGGTAATCCTGTAAAAGATGCGACAGTTACTCTAGCTATTGTTGATGATGCGCTGATGTCTATTGCCAATTATGCCCGTGATGATACTTTCAACTATTATTATTCGCCAAGAACTTTAAATGTAACTACCTACCAAAGTTTGACAACTTCTTTAGACAGAATAAATCTCAATACTGAAGTAGGTTCTAAGGGGGGCTCCGGCAGTAAAGGCGGTGAAGGAGGGGAATATCCTGATTTGACTAGATCAAATTTTGTCGAAACAGCACTATGGCTCCCGGAAGTAAAAACAGATGCAAACGGGGTAGCTGAAGTCACTTTTAAATTACCTGATTCCGTTACCCGTTGGAACGTATTTGCACTCGCACAGGATGCCGGCGGATCTAAATTCGGACAAAATGTTTACAAATTCGGTTCATCCCGAGAACTTTTCGGTTTGCCTGCAATGCCCAGATTTTTAAGAACCGGTGATAAAGCAGAACTAGGCATTGTAGTTCACAACAATACAGATGCTGCCAAAGCGGTCTCAGTGAAAGCTGATCTTTCAGGGATAAAAATTAATGGCTCAACTGAAAAATTTGTTCAAGTTCCGTCAAATACACAAAAGAAAGTTTTGTTTGAAGCAATCGCAGACGATGTTTCAAACGCTTCAGCAACCTTCACGCTTTCTGAAAACGGAACTCCAAAGGATATATTAGTCACAGAATTACCTGTTTTACCTTTTGGTCTTGATAAAGTTCAGTATTTTAGCAATTCTCTTAAATATTCGGCAAAAGAAGAGTTTGAAATTGAGCCTTCAGTTCTGAAAGAATATGGTGCACTGGATGTAAAAGTTTATGGCTCAATGCTTGGGTTATCTCAAGAGTGGCTTCAAAAAATGCATGAAGTCAATTATCTTTTTGTCAGCAGTTTGACTTCAAGAATTGTACCTGCAGTTTATAGTTATAAACTAGCTCTTTTTGAGGGAAATTCAGAAGAAGCTGAGCGTATAAAGGCTGGAATAATAAATGATATTACTCTCTTAAAAAGTGTACAGAAAAGCGATGGCGGATGGGGTTATTGGATAAATTCGCGTGGATCGGACGCAATTAATACAATCTATGCCCTGGAGGCTCTGGGTGAGGTTACAAAAGCAGGAATAAACGTAGGCGGGAACTCATTAGCTTCAGGCTTGTCTTATGCATTGGCACATCTTAATTCCGGCTACTATTCAAGTGGAAATATGCTGGCATATGTGCTTTATGTTTTGGAATTAAACAAGAGCAACCAGGCAGGTAGATTAGCAGACTTATACTCAAAACGTGCAGCAATATCGGATTTGGATAAAGCTTATTTAATTATGGCAATGTCAGAAAGCAGTGGAAATTGGTCAAAACATGAAAAACAATTGCAGAATGAGCTTATACAAAAGGCAGATCTCGGTGCGGGAAGAATATTCTGGGATAAAACGAACACTCTGAGCTATTGTTATTACTCTTGTGGAGATTTCAGTATTACCGCTGTTGTTTTACGAGCTTTCAACCGAACAGCTCCTGACAGCCCTGTTGCAAATCTGGCGATGAAATATCTGACGCAAGAGCAAAACTATTCGTGGTTAGAAAGAGAGAAGACCACAGCGTTGATAGAAAACACACTGATGCGCAATATCAAACCTCGCGACAACGTCATAGAATTACTGGTTAATGGTGTTTCTAAAATTAAAAGCGCTCTTGATATGCTTGAACACAAGGTACTTGAGTTTTCAGTGCCGATAAGCGAAATGAAGGACGGCTCTAATATAGCAGAATTAAAAGCTGAAAAAGGAGGTAACAGTTTTTACAGCATGAACCTAAAAACATTCAACAGTTTTGATTCCATCAAAGCAGATTCAAATGATATTGCTTTATTAAGAGAAATTTATGATATGCAAGGTAGAAAAGTAACAAACGGGCAATTCAAAGTAGGGGAGAACTATGTTGTAAAACTGACAATTGCATCTCCCAACACTAGACGAAACGTTGCACTTGAAGATTTCTTGCCCGGAGGTTTTGAATCAGTAAACGGAACATTAAAGAATGAGGCGAGTGTACAGGCGTCAAAAGTATCATATGATTCTGAAAACGCTATGCCATATTTAGTAGACTCCCAACAAATGAAAGACAGTGTTACACAGTTAGAAATGTCTTATTTACCTGAAGGTTTATTTGAATTTGCATACATAATGCGAGCCATCATACCGGGAGAATTTAAATACAGGCCCGCACAGGTTTATGAAATAAACTCGCCGGATATAAGGGCAAATACTGAAGGCGCTGTTGTGACGGTTGTGGAGTAGAGGGACTTTCCAGAGCGCGCCATTACTGATATAATATCTATCTAATAAAACCATTTTATGTCTCAGGAGGTTCACATGGCTTCAATTACGTCATATCTCAAGAAAGTATGGATGAAAGAGGATTACAGCTACTACTCTTTTTGGTTTGCGATTGGGATGCTGGTGTTCTCCGTCCTTGCTTTGGGATCGACACCTTTACTAGGAAATGGTGTCAGATTGGTCTACGACTTGTTATTGCTTGCAGGATCGTTGAGTGGATTTTTCTATATGTTGGCAACAATCTGGGGTGAACTTAATTTGCCATCTAACTACAAACGATTTGGGTGGTTGCCGGTATCAAAGCTTGTTGTATGCGCTATAATCATTGTTTTGAGCGTAGCTGGATTATTTGGCTATCCTACTTATGTTTTGCCCTTGCTACAAATTCTGATATTTTTATCTAGTAACGTGCTCATGACGCTTTTTGGCCGTAATTCAGGCTCAAAAAGTAAATAAATTATATTGTATAAACAGGATTCGATTTGTTTTTTTATCGGGTCCTGTTTTTTGTTATAACAAAATTATCTCTGTTAGTTATTGCTCGTAAAGCGTTGTTCGTTGTAATGCTCATGATACAGTTTATGATCCTAAGATTTGGCACAGTTACTGCGCAGATCATGAGTAAGGAACCGTAAATTATTAGATTCCAACGTATCTGTATTTGTTGGAGTCTATTATTATTTCTTTTAGCGAACTTATTTATACTTGTATTTATTTATTCTATATATAAATGATAGTGTAATTTAATATGGGAGGAGTATATAGTACAATTACACTATGCAAGAAAAAGAACCAAGCTTTTTTGATAAAGCATATGAAGGTCCAGAAATCTATAAATACCCAACTGAAGAGGATAAAAATTCAAAAGAATTTGGACATATTGAACGTGTTAATGAAGAGCTGGTCCG
>CAZPYT010000015.1:0-19500 GCA_964590955.1 uncultured Candidatus Saccharibacteria bacterium
TCCGTAACACCGATATCATAAGGAGATCTATATAAAACTGTTTTTCCTTTGATATTCACGTCATGTAATGTTTTTATTTGCATGAATAAAGTATAACCAGAAGAACATACATATTCCACACACTTGTTAACTATAAGCCAATTTGTGATAAAATGTTAATGTTATGGAATCCTCATTTCTTACTAAAGGTCTTTTTACTGAGGAGCTTTTAAAAAAAATCTCGTATCTTTCCTATTCTAAAGAATTACGTGAGATTAATGCTCTTCTAACAAAAACAACAAGAAAGTTAAAAAAATTTATACGGCTTTCTTTTATTTTTGACCTTGCTAATACTTTATCTTTGTTTCTTGTATTGGTATTTATCCCGTATTTGATTCAGGCTAATTTTAAATTTTTAATCGCATTATCTTTTTCTTTTCTATCTCTTCAGTTGGTGGTTTTATATGTTCGCTCAAATAAAACAAAAGCCTTTTTCAATTACCACAAAATTACAAAGGATCTGTCAGATAACCTTATTAGTTCGATTTTCGACGATTACAAATTGTCTCTTGGTGATAAACTTCCGGCTTATACATCTATTCAGCGTTTAACAATAGATTTAGTCAGCGCAGGAGACTCACTTATTGAATATCTCCGATTTATAAGGGAATTTATTGCACTTGCTGCCGGTACGGTTGTGGTTGTCGCTTATGCTTTTATTACAGGTAGCACAACATATATACTTCTCAGCTACATAATCTCTATTATTTTCATCTTGTACTTTGTACACACAGTATTAGACGGAATTTATTTCATCTTTGACCAAGATTATAGAAAAACACGAAGCCTATACGACAGAAAATTTTTATACTCGGCACCGCTGCTTACGCGCACGATAATTGACTTTGATGAGAATAAATATCTAAAAAATTTGAAAACTTTGTCTAATCTGTTTTCTAACAAATTAACGGTTGAAATGATTTTAAAAAGTTTAGTCCCAATATTCATCTTCTTGTTTGTTGTTATCTCCGGAGATTTACAAGATGGCATGCTTTTTATTCTGGTAGGAATTTTTTTGGCGAACAGACTTTTTCAAATTTCAAATGTTGTTAGACTTGGATATTTTGTTGATTTAGGGCATCGCCGTTTAACTCAGATTAATGATTATTTTGACAAAATATTAGAATTAGGCACAGAAATAACTCCTAATATCTATAAAAGTATTAGAAAAGATTACATTAATAACTCAGGTAACGACACTATCGGTGATCGTTTGGTTTGGGGCGACTTAATTATTAAGAATATGAATTACATATCCGGAAGAGGTCAAACTTCTAAACAGATCCTGGTGGATGATTTAGTCTTACCCTATGGCAAAATCTCTATATTGATCGGTAAAAAAGACATTGGAAAATCCATCTTTGGGAGAATTTTAACACTACGCTACAGTAGGTACGAAGCTGAGAGATTAAGCATTGGAGAAAAGGATATTCGTACGTTTAGTTCGCTCGATTCTGGCTTGAAATACTTGCACTACAGCGAGTTACGCGATGTTTCTACGTCATACCGAAATACTATAAGCATGTATATACACGAAAACGTTTCAGCAAATTCACTTACTCGTAAAATATTTTCTAATTTTCCTGATAAAGATAAAGTCAAAGAACACTTTTTGAATAATCAACTTTATTACAAAGATTTTAACTCATTTTTATTACCTATATTTGAGATGGAAGATATTAATCTTATTTTTGATGATGTTAAGGAAGGTTATCCGGTGTTGGTTTCTGAGATATTTCAAAACATTAATCCAGAATTACCTTTACGAGAAGTATTAACACGTCTTACTTTGACACTAGGAAAAAAAACATTTGAGAAAGCATTGCTTTACACGGCAATTGCCGAGCATATTGCCTATTCACATTTAAAAAAATATGTTCCGGAAGCAACAGTACATTACATGGACGCTAATTTGAACAGAGCACCAATTTCAAAAGAACTTAGACTTAGATTTCTATATGCTATTGATATCTTTATTGAAGGTTTACTATTTATTGTTGATGAACCCTTTACAAATCTTGACACCCAAAATGCAAAAAATGTGCTAAATGACTTTATTGAATATGCAAAAAATTATAATGCTATAGTATTAATTTTGGATGAAGCCCTTGATGATGAAATTATAGAGGAGTTTAAAAATAAAAATGTATTTGGAAAGCTACTTCGTTTTGAAGATGACGGCTTTGTCTCAAAGATAAAAGCAAACGACATAGGTTAAGATTCTAGAAAAGGTATTATTTCTTGTGCAAATTCGTGCTCTTTGCCTTTATAGTTGTGATCTGCTTCTGGAATTACAACTTCAACACAATCTTTAATATTGAGTTTTAAGATATCTACTGCTTCTTGAACAGGTTTATTATGTTCTGATTTTGGATTTATAAATTGATCTTTTTCCCCAACGATAACTTTTACAGGTATGTCGATTTTGTTCAAAAGCATAAAATTGTTGTCTTTATCACTAAAATTAAACATTTTTCCGAAGTGGTCCATGGTCAACCATGAAAGTATAGTTTGGTAGGACATTCTGAGCTTAAAAATACTTTTTTCAGCAATTTCTTCGCCTTCTCCGCGTTCTACCTTATCCTTAGCAATCGATAGATAATTTTTATATTTACCTTCTGACATAATTTCTGCTAATGAATGAATATCAGGGGGAGATACGATAATTAATTTTTTAAGATATTTAGTATGAGTTCCTTCTGCAAAGTATCTGACTGCTTTCATCGCGCCAAGTGAATGCCCCTGAAGTACAATATTGTGGTAGCCGTTCTCGATCAAAAATTCAATCCATGCATCAATATCTTTATAGGCATCTTTAAGCAGTTCATAGTGAGCGCCAATCATTTTAAATGATCCGTCGGTATATTCAAATTCTCTTTCACTGTAACTTCCTCTTGTTTCAACAGATAAGAAGGTATAGCCATTTTGTTTTAATGAATCAGCTTCAATAGTAACAAAAGGGTCAGAATAAAAATCTCCTTCATATCTGTGAATGTGAAGTATCGCTGTTTTGCTTTTATCGCCTCTTCGCAAAAAGCCATAAAGAAATAAATTATCTTTTGTGCTTGTTTTAACTAGTTCGTACACAAGATAATGTTATCATTTTGCATCGTATGGTGGAAGTTACCCAATCAATTCACTCAGCTGTCTGGTATCAAAACCTACAACAAATTTCTTATCGTTAGTTTCAGTAATGACTTCTGTTACTGGTACTCCCATTTGCCCAGTGCTTTTAACCATATACATGGCTTCATCATAATTTTGATCAACGTATACTACTTCATGCGGAACGTTTTTACTATCCAGCCATTGTTTTTCCATTATGCAATATGGACATGTTAAAGTTGAAAATAATTTTACTGATTTTGCTTTCATACGAATATACTTTCTATAAATTTAATAGTAGTTTGCTTATTTCAGCTAACTTTTTGTTTTTAAGTGAATAAATGACTTCTCTACCCTGTTTAGTATCTTCAACAAAACCTGCATTTTTAAGCTTTACTAAATGCTGAGATACCGCAGACTGTGCCAGACCGCATGATTGTATTAATTCAGTTACGCTTTTATTTTTTTCTGCGAGACACTGGATTAGTTTCAATCTATTTTCATTGCATAGGGCTTTTATTTCTACATTGTTCACCATGATATATTAGCACATGCTAATATGTAGTCAAGTATTTTTTGAAATATTTCTCCATACCTTTAGGTTTTATATTTTTATTGCTAACATCTGAAATTGGGATCCACATGGGTATATAAATATTTGTATTGTCACTTTGCATTGTGAATAGCTCTTCTGAGTTTGGTGCAAGTGCGGGTATCCCGCTAATATATTCACATAAGTACAAATAGTCGTCCTTTTTGAATTTTTCGGAATAAAACTTACCTAGAAACTTTTTTACCAAAACATTTATTGACGTTTCTTCCATTACTTCTCTTACCGCAGTTTTCTCAAGGTCTTCTCCTGCTTCTTGTTTCCCTCCGGGTATTGAATAGTACGTCTTACCGTTTTTTTTTCTATAAATTAACAAAACCGAGTTTTCTTTTATAACTATTCCTCTGGCTGTATCCGCGAATTGGTCTAACATCTTGTAATTATATCAAATACCCGCAGGGTTTAAATCTACGGGTATTGGAAATCAGGCTTTTAAAAGGCAAAATCTGTTGTAATTAAAAGCTGCTTAGAAGGCGTGTCAGTACCGATGCTTCATTCAAATGGGTTTCAATTGCTGTTCGCAGGCTTGCTTTGGCAATACGCGTTTGTCTTACAGTTAAGCGAGCAAGTATAATCTCAATATCTCTGTTTGAATATATTCGGTGACCTTCTAGTGTTCTTTTAGGTAATGGAAAAATATTTTCTTTTTCCCATCTAAAAAGTGTTGATTTACCGATACCTAAAAGTTTACAGACTTCGTATGCTTTATATTCAGCCATTTCTGATCCTTAATTTGGATTTTCAGCCATGTCATTACGTGTGGCGGCCGCACCGTACCAGTGACGTACAAAGTTTTTGTCTTATGTTAACTCTCCTTTTTTGTGATTTTTATCAAATTATAATATTTGAAGAAATAAATCAAATTAAATCTAATGCTGATAATCTAAATATTCTTCCGGTAAAGGATCATCGGCGCTTCCCTGATTGTAATTTATAAAAAGCTCTTCTTCTAGTTTTATATCCTTAACCGCTCTAAAACACATTAGTTTATTTTTGTAATCAGCGTAAAATTCCACATTTGGATTATCTGAATGGTTAAGTAATGAGCCATAACCAAGTGCTAATGCGTCATTATTCTCATCCCAAAGAAATTCATATTTCGTTAATACTGTCTTTTCAATAAACTTTAGATCCCCGAGAGGAATAAGCACCACTGGACATTTCTCAATAATTTCTTTTTTTTTGATATGCTCGTTAGCCATTACGCATCTAATATTTTTTAGCGATTTCGAACGACCTAACTTTATTTTTAAGTGCATAGCAGATTATAAGGATATCGTATTTATTATATTTGTCCACTTGTCAAAGTTGTGTTTTATTTCGTTAATAAATCTTTTTTCTTCGCCGTACTGATTGCCGTATTTTTTTAGAAGCTCCATATAAAACAAGACTGCGCGCCATTTTGATACAGTATAATAATAAAAAAATGCAAACTCGATTGTTTCTACTTTTAAGTTTGTAAACCATTCAGATAATATTGATTTATAAAAAATGTTTTTGTAATCGTTAGCCTTATCTACATCCAAAAAATCGTAAAAAATTGCCACAGCATCGCTTACATCTTTAAGGGGATTTCCATATTTAACATGGTCCCAGTCTATAAGTGAAATTACGTTTTTAGTTTTATGATCAATAAGAATATTTCTTGGATTAATATCATTGTGAATTATGGATTTTAGATTCTGATTTTCAAGCATTGCTCTACTACCATTTATTAAGCTTTGATACACAGCATCGAGATTATCTGTGTTGATGATATTTCTATCTGTCATATATGTTATCTCTGACATGAAGTTTTCTAATGTTTCAGTGTGATTTTGATGTGGAATTTCATGAATGTCGATATGTTGAAGATTTTGATCAAGCAAAGATGCCTTAACATATTGGTCAATATGTTCTGCCAGAGATTTTACAGTTGTTTTGTCGTATTCCTCGATATGCGCCGGCGCACCGGGAATATATGTCATCAAACACCAGAAATATCCAAAACCTTCAAAAAAAGCATTATTCTCCAATGTTAAAACAGACCGTCTGGTAACAACACCTTTTTCCAGTAGCTTATTTGTAACACTAATTTCGTTATCATAGCCTGTAATTTGTTCTTGTGTCTTTGCTTTTAAAATGTAATTTTCATCTTGCGCAACTATGAGAAACAGATGCTCGGAACTCCATCCTTTAAGTTCTTCAAGATCGATTATTTCGAATTCTGTGATTTTTGCATTAAATTTTTCTATGACGGAAATTATATCGGCATCGGTAACTTTATTGGGCATGTATTTATTATAAACTATAAAAATGGCTGTGATGTAAGAAGTTTGAATTTGATTGACCTATATTCGCGCATTTATATTCATATTATATATAAAAGAGAATATGAAACAAAAATTCCAGCAGCAATTGAGATCATTATGCGCAACCATTTATTAAGTTTTGGTAGAATCTTTAATAATAAAATGTTGAAGGTAACTGTAAGAACTAAAGTAAAAAGTAATATTTCAACTAAAAACAGAGTTAACTTGCCCGCCAATCCCATGCCAATTTGTTCTCCTACAGGACTCAAATCCACATCAATCATTAGAAAAGTATAGCATTTTTTGATGGTCCATCTGTCAGGATGTGCGAACTATGGTGAAATCAATATCCGTATAAACAATTACGCAAACTTTTTAGTTCAAGTCAAAGTGATACTTCTCTGTATTAGGCATGATAAAATGAGTTGATATGTCACTTGAAACCTTACCTCAGCAGAACACAACCGTCGAAACACTTAATAAGATGGAGATAACTGCTGTGAATTATACTTCACTTATGATGGCAATGGGAACAGAAAAGTTTAAGGCGTTTCAAAACGGGGACGGATTAAAAAGTATACCAAAACTACAAGAGGAATTGTCAGAACATGGATTTACAAATGCCACTTACTCAATCGGTACATATAAAAATAGCTCTGGAGGTGAGGAGGTATCTTTATTTGTTGAACAAAACTATGCAGAGTCTCGTATTATTTTTGAGATTGAGCCTAAAAGTGAAAAGCAGTTGATGTTTACACAGTATGCAGTTAAGCACTTATATATTGTTGGAAAGGATGGTGTAACCGCGGATTTGACTGAAGAGTTAGGTTCCGAAGGAAGAATAGTAGTATGTCCAGACAAATCGTATTTTGCTAATCATATGCATCCTACAACAAAAACAATACACCTAATGGATTTAAATAAACTTGATGTTGGGTATTCTAACTTTGGACTGCCTATTATTCTCCACGAGATAGGCCACCTAAAGCATATGGAAGCGGATTCTTCGATTGATTATACAGACCATAGGAAAAAAATCATACAAAGTTTAATTTTCCTTGGAGTAACCAGAGTATCACTAGATAAGATGGTTAAGCAAAAAGATGTAGCTTTACTTAAACCGGTTCTGAAATTATTTGAAGATTATGGTCCTACTATACTTAATACCGAAGAAATTGCTTCACTTTGGGCTACCCGTTGGATTGAACAAAAAAGAGCTGAGGGAGCGGATTTTTGGAACCTTGAGTACGAACCGTATTGGGAGCAGCTTGATGTTGCTATGGATACATACATTACAGCTTTAGCCCTCTGTAATGAAGTTGCTTAGTAACACTCTTTAGCGGCTATTATCCTATAAATTATCTGATGGGCGAGGAGGGACTCGGTCACATGTCTTTCAATTCTAAATTCGCAAGCTCATTAAGACTTGAAAGCATTCGACCCCGCCTCCTTCGCTGCGCTCAGTCCGGCATTCTCGTCCCTCTCGTAAAATGAAAAAACCAAAAGTACTTGTCAGCACTTCTGGTTTTTCCATGGTGGGCCATCTGTCAGGATGTGCGAACTTATTCAATAGAAAAAAAGTAACGCTCCCTGTTATTTATTAAGGGAGCGTCATCGATTTGATCTATTCGATTTCTACCGCAGAAACGTCAAGTAGACGATTCATATTGGTAATGAAGTCACGCCAAACGCAATTCCAGTTGTGTTGACGTTGCGCAATGAAACGCACAAAGCCTTCGGGGACATCTTCCTTAGATACTTGGAAGCACAAACCTACCTGTTCCAGTTCAACCAGTTCAGCACGGATTTTTTCGATATGGTCCAGATGCATGCTTGGAACATCGAGCATAAGCAGATAACGTCTATGATAGACGACTAGCTTTGCCATTTGTGCACCCATTCCCGCAGATTTCCATTCGAAAGCCTGAACGTACAGGGATGCTTCCAACATATGTGTAGTAGCTTTTTCCAACATTTCAGGATTCACGTAGTCGATTCGATCCGGGCGCTCTTCGAGAACATCAACTTTCGTTCTGATTGCAACGAGCATATCGTTAACATAGAACTCGGCCTGGACGAAGGATGGATCGGCATCACGACCCCACGTATAGTCGTAGTGCATCAGCACGCTGACCTTTTGACTTAGTGATGTTTTTCTGAAGAATTCGAAATCAAAGCGGACGTAATAGTCCCCTGCCGCATTTCCGATTCCGCTGTCAAAACTTTGCGTGAACCATGGCAAGATTTGACTCCATCTGTGGTCAAAAAGCCACTCGCACATTGAAACAGCATGCATGAAAGTGAGCATTGCGGTCTTTGAAACGTCTAAGCGCTTCCTTAACTGTGGAGTATTCATTTTTCTTGTCCTTTCTTATAGCAAGAATTCGAGCGTAGCGCTCTGGGATTGGGATTCTGCCTTTTATTCTTTGGCAGCTTGATTTGCGTTGATTATAACTAAAATACGGAGGGATGTCAACCTATAGGTCTATATGGTGGGCGAGGAGGGACTCGAACCCTCAATCGATTAAGAACACGGTTCTAAGCCGTGCGCGTATGCCAGTTCCGCCACTCGCCCGTGAAAAAATTCCACGCTAGATATTATTTAAATTTCAAATTACTTTGCACGTCTTTCGTTCAGTGTACCACTGATCTAAAGGCGTGCGCGTATGCCAGTTCCGCCAATCGTCCGTGGAAGCAGCACGTATTCTACAGGCACTAATTATATTATGAAAACTTAACAATTAAAATCGTAATTTGGGCTACTTAATTATGAAATCTTACTATTTTCTGCAATCTCGTCCATTTGCGACATGAAATGGGATACCCCATTAAGCCAGTGATTGGCTCTTGGAGGAGTATATACAGGTGCAATTTTATGTGGTGTGTCTAAGCCACGTGAAATATAACCGTCATGCAGACCTTTACCTACGGTTTCTATACCTTCGTCAAAATTAGCGAACCGTATGACGTTATTTCCATAAACACCCCAGCCCCAAGCGTTGTTGCTGTTGTAAGGCATTCTTTTACCACAGGTTGATTCCATACAGCTAATTGCAGGAAGTAAACGATAATCAATTCCGTATTTGTCTGCTACAGCAATAAAAGTATCAACATTGTTAAGTAGAGGTGAATTATATTTTTCTAAGAATTCACGTAATACCGCTTCTCTATCGACTTTTTCCGATCCAATTGAGAAGCTGACTCGCGCGATATTATCTGTTTGGTGATCTTTTGCAAGAGAGATTCCACCAAAAATAAAAGCCATTGTCATGACAGCAAAAAAAGGCACAAATATTAAACTGTATACTTTCATTTTAGTCATATTTCGTTGTAAATTAGGGCTAATTTAGATAGGCAGCGAATGCAAAAATTGTTATTTTATATCCATATAGTTGTAGATTATACCATATGTTATAGGTTACTACAAATTGGGTAATAGCTAAAATTGACTAAATTTAAGATTCTTGTGGGGTTTTATAATTTTGAATGAAGTCGCCAAAATACCTTACTCCGTTGCACCAGCTGCCGTTTGACGGCGGTGTGTATGTTTTCATTATTTCACAAAGATCTGTTACGCCTCTTGAGTAGAATTTTTTACTCATATATCGTGATACTACTTCTATACCTTGATCCCAACTGTCAAATTCATAAACTTGATCCCCGTATGTTGCCCATCCCCATGCGTTTTTTGTTTTAACACCGTCTAAATATGGAGTGTTTTTACCGCAGCTTGATTCTTGAAAGGCAATTGCCGCTACTAGCCAGTATGGGATTTCATTGCGGTCGGCTTCTTCGACAAATTTACTTCCATAACCTTCAAGAGGGCAACTAAAAAATTCAAATGTACTGTCAATTCTAACTGCACGAGAGTCTCTAAAATTAAAAGCCTGATCTTGATTGTTCAACATTAGCGGCATTGAAGAAAATAATGAGTATTTATTTGGTGATGTGTACGAAGACTTGAAAAGAGGGACATGAAATACAAATGTTAATAAAAACAAAGCCGTAATTGCGGATGAACCGATTAACCCTGAATAAGCCTTAATAAAATCCCGTGACAAAATATCCCTTGTGCTGCTTTTTAAATCCATAAATTTACCAATAATGAGCTCTTTTTTCGAAGGGGCCGCTGTTGCCAAAGATGATATGGCTTCTCTTGGAAATTGTGTCAGCTGCAAACTCTCAAGTTCTACAGTGCTCAACGATTTTCCTTTTTTAACGAAAAATTTTTTTGAGTAAGTTTTTGGCACAACTCTAAGATAACAGATTATTCAATATTGATAAAGATGCTAAACGTTGAAAAAATGTGCTACCAAGAATCCTATTAGTGCTGCGACTCCAGCAATGGTTACCATTTTCAATCCTGAATTCGGTTTCTTTGTGGGGACATATCCTAAAAAGAATAGCGCAATAAATGAAGCTAGAATTGACACATACCGTGCTTGGTGTATTTCCATTACTATATATGGTGCCAGTGGAATAAAGCCTGCAAAAAAATAAGCAAAAAACATTATTACACCGTCAACAACAGGATTTTTTATTGTAGATTTTTCATGATTAAGCTCATTTGTTTCAGTTTCTGATAAAAATGATCCCGCACCCATTGAAGTTGCTTCTACGACAATTGTGACCAATCCGGTAATAAAAATTTGTGATTTAGAAAAACTTGCTACGGCCGTAATTCCGAACAGTACGCCTAGTGTAGATACCAAACTATCTTCAGCTCCAAATAAAAAATTTCTAACGTAATTTGGTTCAAGATTTCTTTTTAGTAAATTCTTTAGCATCAGTAAATATTACAGGATACTAAAATATTTCGAAATAGTGTTATACTCATTCATATAGATAAAATTCGATATGTTAAGGAGGTGTTAGTATGCAAAATAAAGCTGTAATTGTTTTGATAGTTTTGCTTTTAGCCGGTGGGATATATTTTTTGTCATCAGGAAACTCATCTGATACTGAAATGATGAAAAAAGAAGTAGCTCCGAAGCCTGAAATGGTTGTAGAAAAAGAAGATAGTTATGTTGATATGAGTGACGAAAAGGCCGCAAAAGTGGTGGAAGAAGATACTACAATGATAGAGGAAACCGCAGGTGTAGTTACTGTGGAAGTAGAAGGCGGCGCATTTTATTTTGATCCAAAAGAAATTACAGTCAACAAGGGAGATACTGTAAAAATAGTCTTTACCAACGTTGGCGGTGTTCATGATTGGGTAATTGATGAATTTGATGCGCGAACTAAGGTATTACAGGCAGGAGAAACAGAAACAATAACTTTTGTTGCTGATCAGACCGGTACTTTTGAGTATTATTGTAGTGTTGGTAATCACAGAGCTCAGGGAATGGTCGGAAACCTAATTGTTAAAGAAGCACTTCAATAAAGATATGCATTTCACGCGCCTGTAGTTTTACGGGCGCGGTGACTGCATAAACTTTCTGATGTTCTCCTTTAATATTTTTTGAATTTCGTAAACATTTCCGTTAATTTGTGTACTCGCAGCATTGAAATGGCCTCCCCCATTTCCGCCAATTGTTTTTAGTAAATCCGGTAAGCTAATTTTGTTTGTATAAGCGTTACCTCTGGTTATTATTCTTACGGTATTGTCGTCAATTTCTTGTATGTTTATACCTCTATCATAGCCTTTTACCTTTGGAGCTATTTCGTTTCTAAAAAGTTTTTTAGCCATCTTTACTTTATCGTCACTGGCGTCTTTTGCATCTAAAATGAAAAAAATTGTCTTTGTTGAATCGTTGAATTCGAGTTTGTTTATAACTTCTGTGTATTCACTCAAATATTCTTTTGTTTTTTGATTGTAGAGGTTATTAATTGCTTCTTGCGGTTGTGCCCCTCTCTCGATTAGTTCAGCAGCGTGTTTTAGCGTGGTTGCATTAAATGCATAGCTAAAATTATTAGTATCACCCATGATACCTATATATAAAAGTGTTGCGATTTCGTTTTTAACAAATGTTTTAGGTAAGATTTTACTGTACATTACTTCTGTAGTTGAAGATAAATTATCATCCCTAATCTCGAGTTTTGCATTGCCTTCAAACTCAGTAGGATGGTGATCAATTAATATCGTGGTTTTTATGTCGTTGAAATTTGGTGTGCCCATTTCTTTATTGTCCACATCATAGAATTGTAAAAAGCTGGATCCATCTAATAATATAATAGTGTCATATTCGTTGTTGTTTATATATTCGCGGGTATCTTCTCCGATAAATTCTTCAAAAAAAGGTAAAAATGAAAAAGTTTCTTTTTCTAACGGTGTTAATTCTTTAGGAAATCTCAGAGTTGGATCATACCCTAGCTCCTCCAAATATTTTCTCATAACAACTCCACTGGCAATGCAGTCCGGATCCAGCGGTTGGCTGGAAATCACTAATATTTTTTTTGCGTTTTTTAGACACTGTGTAAATTTGGACATATTATCCTTTTTTTACCTGATCGAAAGAAACCCAAGTTCTGTTTTTTTGGCTTTTCTGTTGTTCTGATAAGGCTGCATTTTCCACAAAAATGCGTACAACTAGCCTAGGTGTGAGCTTGTTTTCTTTATCAAGATCGTATTCGAGAATTTTTGCTACTGTTGCTCCAATATAGTCATGGCTTATTTTTAGTTCTTCACGTAAAATCCTCAAAATTGCTTTATCCAAATTTTCCCCCGGTCTTATCTTGTCCATATAAAGCAGTGCAGATTGATCCCAGGCTATTTTGAAAAAATCATAGCTATTACTTTCGAATTCTAAAATATAAGGCTTGATGAATACTTTTCTTCCCGGGTTATAAATATTAAAGTCGCTATAATTGATAATTTTGAATGATCTTTTATAGTATTTGTAAAACTCAGTTGGAATTAATTCAAAGTCGAATTTTCTGACAAAATCTTCAATATTTTCGGCGACTTTATAATACAACTCGTCAATTATTGGATAATCCTTTTCTAATCTTAAAAGATGATACAAAAGGTTATCGTTTATAAAATAAATTTTTTCGTCAATAACGCTTTTGGCATAATAACTGTAAGTTGTACCCAATACAAACACGGGTGTTAAATTATAGTGTTTTAATGTTTTGACTACTTTTTCGTGATTTTCATTTGTAAAAGTTACACAATCTGCAATATAGTCTTGTCGTGGAAGTAGGCATTGCATCTCTTTACTAAAAATTCTAAGTCCTAATTGTTTTAATGCTGACTTAAAAAATCCAGGTGTTACAAAATCAGTTTTATCGCATTCAATGACAATTCTTTTCTTTGGAAGCTTAGAATACATTAAATTTTCGACAGGTTCGATTTCCCTCAAAGAAATATTTGTCTGATGTGGTGTATTTTCATAGAAAAGACTTGCCTGCTTATTTTCGTGATCTACGTTGTTAAGAATAACAAATTTGGATTCATTAATAATTGAAATTGCTTTGCCGAAGTCCTCTTCGGTAAGCTCATCTTTTAAATTTACAGCATAATAAGTAACTCTATTCACATCCTATTTTTACCATAAAAATGCTGTAATTAGAACGTTTTTACACTGTCAGTTTTAGTCAGGAATCGTCAAGCGCTGTAAGGGCTATAGGTCTAATATATGGTTATGCAATTGGCCGAATTTGCCTATTGTAAAACTTTGAAATGTGAATAAGGAGAAAAGTAAATGAAAAATAGACTTACCACCCTGATTTTGATTATCCTGTCGATCGTTTTTATGACCGCTTGTGGTTCAAAAACTTTTGCACAACCAGGCGCTGTGGATTACCCTGAGAACGAAGGAATCACATGCAGTAGTACGCTATATGCATATTATCTTTCTGAAGAAGGAGATGCCATTGTAATCTCTTCATTCTCTAAGGATATTGTAGTCCACTACGAATATGATGACTGGACAAATGATTTCGACGCAAGATATCTGCATGACAGTATTGAGGAGACCGATCAAGAAGATTTCATTCGCTTTCAATCGGATGTTGCTAAGTGGGTTGACTCTGCAAACGAGAATCTTGCGGATGCAGGTTTTCCTATGTTAGGTGTAGCTATTGTTTCAAACATTCAAGAAAAGTACGAAGGTACCCCTGGGTATTATTTGAATAACCTGTCATCTGTCGATCTCGATGAACCGGGATATTCAAGAGAAATCTTATGCGATCCCGGATACACCGATGTTTGGGTTGAGGCTCATATTTATGGTTCCGGTGATTGGGCTTTCTACAGAAACAAACTTTCATTCTCAGATGAGCAATCTTCTCTGACAGTGACAGTACCGCTTGATGAAATATTAAGCGGTGAATATGCCACCAGTTACTACAGGGTTGAGGATGCTATGTATTTCGGTGATCCGGCTGAAGTTGCTTACCCTTACGGTTCATTTAGGCTGATTTATGGCAGCCCAAATATGAGCTATTTGCGGTCTGCGATGAACACATTGCCTTACTCGGTAATATATCAAACACAACCGGATGGTGTCACGTTTGGTGTATTTGCCGACATTGACCATTGAATCAGCTAAGTTAAAGCATAGGATACTGAAGGAGGAGATATGGCTACAAAAACCACTTTTGTTCGTGGTCAGACCAAAATCGGCTTATCCCTGTCAGGTTGTATAGCTGAAATGGTGAAATTGCGATACCAGGATGATGATATTGAAGTGATCTATACTTCAGTTAGCTTTTCTTCACCTGAAGAGTTTGAAAAAATACTTTCTGAATATGCGCGTAGCTCATGGAAGAGATTTTCCGAAGAAGCTTGTTCCATCGCGCGAAGAATGTATCAGCAAGGTAAGATCAAACCGAACCCTCTTGGTATTAGATCCATCGATATTTCTCACGGTTTTTGGTGTGAGGTTGAAAAAGATATTGTAGGATCAGAATACTGATTGAATGAGACCACCTTTTGGATCTGTATATACAGCCGGAAGGTGGTTTTTTTATTTGATTTGAGAATAATAAGACTCTGTGTTTAAACACAGAGATGGATTCTTGTCCATAGTGCAGCGTAGGCTATCAATAGCAAAATCAAACAGCAGACTGTGCACTTTAGTGCGTAGGCGTTGATTTCTAAAAACACTGACGTTTAATGTAATTATGTGATGATTAAATATATACATAACCAATGAAATAGTGCTCTAAATCTTCAAATCACTTTCAAGTTCAGTTACTTTACTTTCTAGTTGCTGTGTTATTTCAGATATTGGAATACCCATTTCCTTAGTACCAAAAACTAACGCGTTTTGTATGTTTCTAAATTGTGTCCAATAAATATCTTCTTGTCGACTTTCCTTATCTCTTTTTTTTTGTAATTCTCTCAGGATATTACCCATTCTAAAATAAAATTTCTGATCGCCTTTAAATGTTTTTTCTATTTCATCATGCCAGTCGACGAATTTTTTACTTTCAAGGATAGACTCAAATGCATGAACAGCGTCATTATTTTGAGCTATTTGCATTCCTAGAAGTATCCTATCTCCATATTTTGTATAAGATCTTATGTCTTCTTTAAGCGAATTTTTTAATGGTTCGACATAGTCTTTTATGCTCATAATATTTTCAGACTTTTTAATAAATACATTAAACCCCCAGTCTACAAGGTATTGTTCTAGCCTCTTATCCGAACTGCCAAAGTCATCTAGCGTGCGTCCTGTTCTATGAACTGTCAGAATTTCATCTCGAGCTCTTTCAAAAAAATATTCTCGAATTTCTTCAAATGACCCGACTTCCTTTTTTTGATTGTATTCTGCTACTGTAGGCATAAGTCCACTATCTGCAAAAATCCATGCATTCCACTCATCAGTTAATTTATGTATAGATTTGTAGTGTCTTCCATCATGTTCTCTTTTTGCCCTTTCAAGCACTGAAAAGGTATGATGATTTTTCTCGTGTAATTCTGTCCAATAGGCATCGTTGCTATTTCCTCGGCCTACAACAACTAAGGGTGCTTGAAGAGTCTGATTTTCAAAATTAAAATCTGTTTTTTCAATAAAAAAGCCACCGGGGGTGTCATATTCATGGATGGTTTTCATATCTTCGTCATTAAAAACTTTTAATCTTATAAAATTCTGATTATTGCTTAGCTTGACATATTCTGTTGGAAATTTACCAGTTTTCGCATGAAAAAGCATAACCCCAAAAATTTTGTTAGTACTACTGAGTTCACTTAATCCTAACTGTGTTATCTCTGTTTTATATTTACGCATAAACTCTTCTCTATTTTGTTCTGCAGCAGAAATTACTTTCGTAGTCTTTTCTCTGTCTTCTTCGATTACTTTTGCGACAAGCTCAAATATATTTTTTTGTTCTTTTGATAAATTATTAGCCTCTGCTAATTTTTCCACCTCATTTTGTAGATTTATATTTCGTTGTTTTTCAGATATATTTACGAGAGTTTCTGCAATTCCATATGCCCGTTTATATAATTCTAATCTTGCATTTATTGGAGTGTCGCCCCTTTCTTGCATATCTTTTGGAATATAGGTGTATTTTGCTTCACTCAATGTTTTATTTGCTTCATTCGTCATTAGATAATTATATAATTTTTTTTAAAGTTAATGTTCTAAAGCGTCATTCAATTATTTTTATGTGATTAAGAAAATTAATTTAACATTAGTAATATATCAGCAAAGAATTAATTATTTTGGAATTATTTCCGCAGGCGAGTTTGAAATTTTTTAATTCTACTCGCCTTTTTTGTTTTCAAAGTAGAATGCGTAGGTCATGGGATTAAATGGTTTTTTCAAAGTATGATTTAGTTGTATTTTGCATCTCGTCAAACTCAGTTTTCACCTTTTTATATCCATATTTTGATACAAACGAATACATATTTGGAAACTTATCTTTATATGTGTTGAGACTTAGTTTTTTAAAATGTCCTGACTTTGCAAAGAGTTCAATTTCATGATGCATTTTTTTCCAAAGGTCTAGCTTCCTATATTTGAGAAGTACACCCACACTCCATATACGTAAGTTCCCACCTTTTTTTTCGCAAATGGCAAATCCTATCACCCGGTCATTAACACTTACCGTAACTAGTAGCCCTCCTGATTCCACTTTATTAACCCACATCTCTTTTCTGTGGCACTTTTCTAATTCTTCTTCTGACGGGTTAAAAACTGTTTTTGCAGCTTCTAAGACATTATCAATTAGAGCAAGATTATTTATTTCTATGTTGGTGTTTTCCATAACGAAATAATAGCATTAACGTAGTTGGCTTGGTTGCGGTTCTTTTAGGAATTATGGTTTGGGTGGTGAGACTCGGTCACATGTCTATCAACTCTAAACTCACTGAAGTTCGTTAAGATTTGAAAGCATTCGACCCCGACCCCTTCGCTTCGCTCAGTCCGGCATTCTCGCCTCACCACAAAAAATGAAAAAGCAGCTGATGTCTTTCAGGCACCACCTGCTTTTCCACTGGTCGGGGTGGTGAGACTCGAACTCACGACCTCACGGTCCCAAACCGCGCACTCTACCGACTGAGCTACACCCCGATGACCAATGTGCTTTTCAGCACTAGCAATTTTAGCACATTATAATGAAAATTCAGAGGTAATACAGCTAAACTTAAAAGATGTGTAATGTTTATTTATTTTCTTGAAAAGTTTTTTTGTTAACAATTCTACCCAAACAAATTGTTTTTTGCTCTCCGCTGTTGGCTGTACTTTTTACTGTCACTTCAAAGCCCTGACAATCGCACGTTCTTACTACGCCTGATTTTATGCTAATAAGATCGCAATCTTGTACCCCTGATATGATCAACCCAAAAATCCCCACTATGAGTAATAGAAGAAATCCGCCGGCAAATAATACCCATTTTTCTTTAACAAATTCTATTTTATCGTAAGTTTCTTCTGTCATTATAATTCCGGAATTAAATCACTCAACACAATACTAAATGGTTTGGATTCATAAACCAAGCGCGAGTTGTTTATTAAGTCTATCAGATGCAATTTTATTGTATATTCGCAAAGTTCAGTTATTAAACATTTTGGCGAATCATTATCATCGTCATTAATATCACGCGAAAATTCGGTAATAACAAAAACATCGTTATTTAAGAAGTACGCACGGTCAAAATAGCAGTTTGCATCAACCGAGCAATCAACAATTCTTGCATCCATTACCTTATCTTCTTTTAAGCCATATAAATGTACTTGATTAGCCTCATATTTGCCTTTTTTTACGTTTCTATAATCCACAAATATCTGTTCACTTGGAGAAAATATTACCTGTTCAATATTTTTGTGATTCTCTATTGTTTTGTAAAATTTTTCTTCGACTTGCGGATCATCAAAAGAATATATTTTTAACCAGCGTGTATTATAAATCTCATTTTCTTCGCGCATTCTGAATTCATCGGCATCAATTTGTTCCAGCCCTTTATTTTTTAGGTTTGTTATCCATCTTTGAAATGCTGTGCTATTTTCTACTTTTTCAGGAATTTTAGACCTGTCCACTGATTGTTCTTGCTTTACGTTACTATAAACGCCAAAAAAAGTAGCTACAAAAATCGCAACGACCAATACAATCTCTATTATTTTGTTAGGCTCTGTTAATTTTTGCATTTGATACTATTTATTATTATATAGCATTTTTATGTAGTGCAGCTTTGATGAATTCTACAAACAATGGATGTGGTCTTAGCGGCCAAGACTTATATTCAGGGTGAAACTGTGTTGCTACAAAAAATGGGTGTATATCTTGAGGAAGTTCTATTGCTTCTGCCAATTTTCCGTCAGGCGAATTGCCTGTAATTTTAAGACCGGGTTCCTTCAGTTTTTCTTTATATTCATTATTAACTTCATATCTGTGTCGGTGTACTTCATTTACGACCCCATCTTTTATACTTTCAGGTAAATGCTGTTCGTATGCATTTTTTATGATGGAATTATCCTCCAGCCTGCAAGGCCATTCCCCCAGACGAATCGTTCCCCCATAATTTTTTTCTTTTAAATATTGTTCTTGATCAGGCATAACATATATAACCGGATATGGGGTCTCAGGATCTGCCTCTGTTGTATTTGCATTTTCTAACCCTAATACATTTCTTGCATATTCAATAACAGCCATTTGCATACCAAAACAAAGACCTAAAAACGGTATTTTATTTTCCCTCAAAAAATTTACTGCCTTAATTTTGCCTTCCACACCTCTTTTACCCCAGCCTTGCGGAATGATAATTCCGTTTACACTTTTCAACTCTTCCATGATGGCCTCAGGTTCTGTATCAAACCTTTCAACATCATAAGCTTCAATAATGGGATTAACTCCATTTGCCCAGGCTGCATGTTTGATAGCTTCGATTACACAGAGATACGCGTCATTTAGAGAGAAACTACCTGATTTAAAATACTTACCGCATATTCCAATTTTTACCTGTTTTTCAGAATTATCTATCTTGTTTATAAAGTTCTCCCACTCACCTATTTCATAAATTCCTAACTTGAAACCACCTGCGTAAGCTGGTGGAGGAAGTAAACC